>NZ_JABVBA010000011.1:0-69435 GCF_013371425.1 Anaerococcus faecalis | reverse complement strand
ACTTCTCACATATTTCAAATACCCAGAAGGAATAAGAAAACTAATATATACAACAAACGTGATGGAAAACTTCAATAGACAACTAAGAAAAGTAACCAAAAATAAAACAATATTTCCAAATGACTACACACTACAAAAAAGCTTGTACCTTGCAATGGTATATGCCTCAAGCAAATGGACAAGTAGAATTAGTGGCTGGGATCAAATCTTATCCCAATTATCAATATTTTTTGAAGGGAGGTTTTAAAAACAGGTAAAAAAACTATAAAAGCAGCTGGAAATTTTCATGAAAATTTGACAGTTTATTAAGTTCGTATAAAATAAGATAAGCTCCATCCTATAGGAATGGACAGATATTGATACATAAAAAATTGTATCAACTCTTACCCTTTTATCAGGATTTAGGTTGATACACAAAACTATTTACAGACCCTAAAATCCCCTTAATTGGGGATTTTTTATTTGATGAAATCTTCTAATTTTACATAGTCAAATATACTATCTGTAAACTCTTGTTCTATTTCTCCTTTTATTAAAGGAAGGGTATAGGTTAAGATTTTCTCTTTTAATATTTTTCTATCGTCAAGCCATTCTTGAGGGATTTTTTTCTCCTTGTTGGCGATATTTATAGGTTCAGTTGTATCATATATAAGCTTGTAAGGATTATCTCTTTCTCGTTTTAGTATTGGAATTAGGTTTGTATTATCCTTTCCTTTTTTGACAGAAAGATAACCTAGCTCATAAGCTTCATTAGCATCTTGTTTTGATATTAAAAAACTTGTTCTTTGGATTATATTAAGTTCAACACAACGAGTTTTTATATCAAGTTCATTGTGAATATAGTCTGATATTTTTTGCCCTATACCAGCTATTACTGGGTGGTTAAAACCTTGGTCAAATGATTTTTTCTTATCATTAGAAAGTCTTTTTTCCCTATCCATAAAGCCTTCTGATACAGCAATTACAAGGTTATTATCTTCTTCCAATTTTTCATTTATTTCTTTTTTTATATCCTCAAGTGATTTAGAATCTTCTGGAAGATAGACTAGGTTTACTATATCCTTATTTCTTTTGTAATTTGCAAGATAAGATGTAGCTGTAAGCCAGCCTGCATTTCTGCCCATTATTTCTACAAAGGTTATGGATTTTATAGGATAAATATCACAATCAAGTCTAATTTGCCTTAAAGCTGTATTTACGAATTTAGCTGCCGAGCCAAAACCTGGTGAGTGATCCATCTCACATAAATCATTATCAATGGTCTTAGGACATCCTACAATATTTATCCAATCTATGGACACTTTTTTTATATAAGCATTTAATTTCATTACTGTGTCCATTGAGTCGTTTCCACCTATATAGACAAAAGTTGAAATTCTGTATTTTTTTAAGCTTTCAAATATATTTTTATAAACTTCATCATTTAAGTCTTCTGGAAGTTTAAACCTACAAGATCCAAGTATAGAAGATGGTCTTTTCTTAAGCCTATCTTTAGCATCAACTTTTTCAAATTTTTTCCTATCGACTTTTTCAATCCTATCATCTAATAGACCAACTATTCCATTTAAAGAAAGATATATTTCATCGAAGTTCAAGTCAATCCCTGCTTGGATAGCTCCTGCCAGGGATGAATTAATAACAGCCGTAGGTCCGCCCGACTGTCCAATAAGACAATTCATAAAGCCTCCTTATATAATTAATGTCTTCATATACTTTACCATTTTCTTTATATTTTGTTAATCACTAAATCTTTCCATAAATTAAAGACCTAGATATTTCCAGGTCTTTAATAAAGTAATTATTTTTTAGGATAAGTTATATGTTTTTTAAAGTTCAACTAGTTCTCCACTTTCAAATGATTCTTTGCATTTGTAAGCTATTTCTGATACTGCAGTTCCATCATATACTGTAATTTCTGGTTTCCTACCTTCTTTTACACAAGAGATGAATTCTTTCATTTCATCTTTGAAACTATCTGAAAATCTTTCTATAAAATCTTGGCTTATTTCTTTCCTTATACCAGTGCTATCTAGTATTTCTACTAGGTTTTTTTGCGGAACTGAACCAATTCTTATAATGCCCTCTGTACCCATTATTTCAGTTTCAACGTTGTAGCCATGAGGTGCAGTTCTTCCTGCAAATAAGAAACCCATAGCATCATTTTCAAACTTCATAAGTGCTGATACATTGTCCCCATCATTCCAATCAGCAAATTCAGGATAAGCATAACAACCACCTATAGCCCAAACTTTTTTAGGTTCACTTCCTATAAACCATCTCATTAGGTCTATATCATGAACACACATATCTAAGAATTCTCCACCTGAATGTGGTCCAAAGGCTATTGCTCCTTCAATTTTTGCTGTAGGATCTTGAGAGTAGGATCTTACCATGTATACTTTTCCAATCTTTCCAGCTTCAATTGCCTTTTTAGCATATTGATAAGACTTGTCAAATCTTCTCATAAAACCAAGCATGAAAACTTGGTCTGGATTTTCTTCTACAGCCTTTTCTGCTAATTTGCATTGTTCAACTGTTGTTCCCAGTGGCTTTTCAGAAAATACGTGTTTTCCAGCCTTGAGAGCCTTAGAAATTTGTTCTGTATGAAGGTGAGACGGACTAGTAATAGTTATAGCATCTATCTCATCATCTTTTATCATTTCATCAAAATCAGTATAGGTTTTTTTAACATTTAATCTTTTTGCCTCTTTTGCCAATTTTTCTTCATCTAAATCACAAAGAGCAAAAAGTTCTGCATCATTCATTTGGCTAATATTTTCTGCATGGAAAAGTCCCATTCTACCAAGTCCTATGTGTCCAATTTTAATCATAAAATCTCCTTTATAATTGATCTAACATTATTTTTTCAACGTTCATGCTTAGATAATCAGTTTCTGATATAAGTTCTACTTTTGTATCTGTAGAATCAACTCTTCTTAGGTATTCTTTAATATGGTCTTTTAGTATATGTGCATTTGGTGCTACAAGTATATGTGTATATTTTTTTTCATTTAGATTGTCGACAAAGGTATTTAAACTTGCAAGCTCAACACATGCACATGACTTAGACATATTTATAAAGTGTTGAAATCTTTCTTTAAAAAGCTGAGCAGATATACCAGTTTCAGCTATTATAAGAATTTTTTTCTTATTTGCCATTAGTCTATCATCCTTACTTTAGCAGGTTTTCCAGAATCAAGTGATTCTTTGGCAGCTATGGCTATTCTTTGTGCCATAATAGCATCTTCTATTGTTACGGATGTTTCCCTATCATTAAATACAGCATCAGCAAAGTCATTAATTTCAGCATTATAAGCACCTGTGTATCTTTGTAGGAAGAAGAATTCTGGATTTGGAATATGGTAACCATCTTTATCAGCAAGTATAACATTTGCTTCAAGGTCATTTTCTACCATAGTTGTTCCCTTAGAACCGAAAGCTTCAACTCTTTGGTCATAACCATATGCTGCTCTTCTTGAGTTTAAAATAACTCCAATTGTTCCATCTTCAAACTTAAGATTTATTATAGCAGTATCAACATCAATTCCTTCTATTTCTTTATTACATCTGACGGTAGCTTGAGTATAAACTTCTACTACTTCTTGACCTGTTAAAAATCTAGCCATATCAAAATCATGAATAGTCATGTCCATGAATAAACCACCTGAAGATTTAACATAGTCAAGAGAAGGTGCTTCTGGGTCTCTTGAGTCTACTCTAACAAGCTCAAGATCTCCTACTTTTCCTTCATCAATGAGTTTTTTAGCATAGGCAAAGTTTCTATCATATCTTCTGTTTACACCAATTTGGAATTTAACTCCAGCTTTTTTTACTGCCTTATATGCCCTCATAGATTCTTCATCAGAAAGTGAAACTGGTTTTTCGCAGAAAATGTGTTTACCCTTTTCAGCTGATTTTACTATATAATCTACGTGGGTATCTGTTGGTGTACAAATTAGTACAGCATCAATTTCATCATCATTAAAGATTAAGTCTGGGTCTGTTTCAAGTTTTATACCAATTTGTTTTTCAAAATCTTTTAATTTGTCGGCAAAAGGATCGACTATTCTTTTGATTACTATGTTTGGATTTGTTACTAAATTCATTGCATGGATTTGTCCAATTCTACCTGCTCCAAAAATTCCTACATTTAATTTTTTCATTTTTTTCTCCTTAAATTTATATTCTTGCTATTCCCAATGGTGAGAAGAATAAGTATGTTGATATTACTACGATAGTAATTACAATAGACAATACTTTTACTTTAGACCAAGGTTCTACTTCCACTTCTTCTGCTATTGAATAATGACTTATTTCAAAGGCATTACCCTTAAATGTAAGTTTACTTACTATTATGTAGATTAATAAGTCTACAAAGAACAATCCACTTAATACATATAGGTAATGAATATCTTGTAAAAATATTTTTGATAGAGCGTAAACTACTACGTGAAAAATCATTGTTGTTTTTGCCCCTGTTGCAGTTGCTTGTTTGAAATAAAAAGCACCTACAATCATAATTAAAAGTGGCATATTGTATAGACCATTAAACTCCTGTACAAAAGCATAAAGTCCAGAACCTGCCTTTGATATAAATGGCGCCACTATTATGGATATAACTCCAAGTGTTATATTTGTTATCCTACCTACTCTTGCCATTTGTGAATCTGTCGCATTTTTATTGATCATAGGTCTATAGAAGTCCAATGCAAAAAGTGTTGATGTTGAAGATAAGCTTCCTGCAAATGATGAAAGGATTGCTCCAAATATAACTGCTCCAAAAAGTCCCATAGCCCATGTTGGCAATACATCTACAACAAGTTGTGGATAAGCTCCATCTGGAAGTGATAAGAACTTATCACCAAATAAATTTCTAGCTACTACTCCTGGAAATACTAGAAAAAGTGCTCCAAATATTTTAAATGTCCCTACTAACAAAGCACCTTTTTGTGCTTCCTTTAAGTTTTTAGCTGCAAATGCTTTTTGTACTATCATTTGATTAGTACACCAGAAGAAAAGGTTATTAAAAAACATTCCAGTAAACAGTGTTGGCCAAGGAACTATCTTTGAATCTACACTACCAATGGAGTTTAATAACTCTGGTGTATTTTGTGTTACATGTTCAATTCCCGCTAAAAATGATCCATCACCTAAAAGCCTTAATCCTAAGAAAGGGATTGCAAGACCACCAATAATTAATCCAAATTGGTAAATTGTATCAGAGTATGCTGAAAGTGTCATACCACCTAAGAATAAGTATAAAACTCCTACAACCCCTATAAATATAACCATAATTGTAATAGCTGCTATTGGTGATATACCAAGCATTTGGTCTACCCTAAAGATTTTATTAAATACTAAGGCTCCCGAATATAAAACTACTGGCATAAATGATACCATGTAAGTTATGATAAAAAGTATAGATACTATTCTTTTTGTCATAGTATCATATCTTATTTCTATAAAATCGGAAATCGTATTTATACCATACCTAAAATATTTTGGTAAAAATACTGAAGCTAAAAGTGCAATTGCGACCGCTGCTGTGACTTCCCAAGCCATAACTTGCATACCTGCAACATAGGATTGACCATTTTGTCCTACAATCTGCTCTGTTGATAGATTGGTCATGATAATCGTACCAGCTACAACCGGAGCTGTAAGACTCTTGCCACCTAAAAAGTAACCTTCCGATGATGTCGTATCCACTTGCCCCATAGTCTTCTTATAGGCAATAAAACCTATAAGACAAACTATTATGGCAAAGCTTGCTATTATAAAAAACATAATCTATAATTCCTACATATCTGCTATTAATTTATTAGTTATTAATAAATCCATGTAGTCTTTAGCTTTTTTGTGGTATAAAAACGGATTTGCTAAGCTTGGGTCTTGTTCAGCTTCTACTACTATCCATCCATCATAATTATTTTCTAGAATTAGGTCTATAATCGGTTTGAAATCAATACATCCATCTGATGGAACTGTAAATGTCCCTTGAAATACTGATTTTAAGAATGACCAATCTTCTTCTTTAGATTGTTTTTGTTTTTCAGGTCTAACATCCTTGAAATGGATATGTTTAATTCTATTTGCATACTTTTTATAGAAAGCTATTGGATCTTCTCCAGAAAATACTAAGTGACCTGTATCATAAAGTAAGAATACTTTTTCTGGATCTGTCATCTCCATTAATTTATCAACTTCTTCTGTTGTTTGAACACCTGTTCCCATATGGTGGTGATAAACTATCTTCATATCTTTTTCTAAGGCTAAATCACCTAATTTGTTTAGTCCATCGGCAAGTCTATCCCATTCTTCATCAGTAAATGTTGGTTTTTTAGAAAATACTGGTGTATCCATTTGTCCTTGAACTGAATGTCCTTGCTCAGCAACTACTATTACTTTTGCTCCCATTGCATGTAGAAAGTCTCTATGTTCAATAAAAGCTTTTTTTGTTTCTTCATATGGTTTTGTTGTTAAAAACGCTGAAAACCAAGCTGAAGCTACTTCTAAGTTTCTAGGCTCAAGGTATGATTTAAGAATTTCTGGATCTCTTGGGTACTTATTTCCTACTTCTGTTCCTTGATATCCTGCAAGTGACATTTCTGATATACATTGTTCAAATGTATTTTCTTTTCCTAGTTCTGGTAAATCATCGTTTGTCCAAGCGATTGGTGCACACGCAAATTTAATAGTCATAATTTTTCTCCCTTATTTATACTTTATTTTTTATAATAGACTAGTATTTTCTAGCTTCGTTTCTTCCTTTTATTATTTCCTTATAAACTTCTTCTTGCTCTTTATTTTTACCTACTTCAGCCACTCCAACATTCCACCAAGATTCATATCCATCAATCATAGTTTTTGGAATAACTTTTAAATCGATTATTACTGGTTCTTTTATACTTTTAGCATCTTCTAGAGCTTTTTTAAATTCATCAAGAGTTTTGCAAGTATAGCCTTTAAAGCCATAAGCCTCTCCAACCTTTGTATAATCTGCTGTTAAAAGCTCTCCATCAGGTTTTTGACCATTTCTTTTTCTAAATTCTGTAGCAAGTGATCCAACTGCATGATTCATTTGAAGATTGTTAATACAGCCAAAGCCTGAATTATCAAATACTACTATAGTAACTTTTTTGCCTTCTTGAATTATTGTAGAAAGTTCAGAGTTTAGCATTTGGAAAGATGCATCTCCAACTACTGCATAAACATCTGCATCCTCATCTGCCATTTTTACACCAAGGGCTGCTGCTACTTCATATCCCATACAAGAGTATCCATACTCAGCATGGTAGGCATCTTTTTTATCTGTAACCCATAATCTTTGCAAATCACTTGGCAAACTTCCTCCAGCAGTAATTACTATTCCATTATCTTTTATAAATTCATTCAAAGCTATAATTGCTGAAGTTTGAGTTATAGTACCATTTGTCTTTTCTATATATTCTTTTACAGTTCTTGGGTCTTGAGGTTTTATTAGAGTTTCAAAATTTTTACCATATGTGTAATTCTTAAGTCTTTCTACTTCCTTATCCCATTTAGCCTTGGCATCTTTTATTTCACTTGTATAGGCTGTTTTATAGTTCTTGCTTTCAAGTACTTTATCAATTTCTTCTATTGCAAGTTTTGCATCTGCTACTAATTGATGCGCATCCATTTTATAAGCATCGAATCTATTAACATTTATTGATACAAATTTACAATTTTTATTTTGAAAGAGTCTTTTTGATGATGTTGTAAAGTCTGTCATTCTAGAACCTATAGCTATAACTAGGTCTGCTTTTTTTGCTATAATATTTGATGCATAAGTTCCAGTAACTCCTATACCTCCTAGGCACATCTTTGATGATGATTTTATAGCTGACTTGCCTGATTGAGTTTCGCCAAAAGGTATTTCATATTTGTTCAAAAACTTATCTATAAGCTCTCCTGCCTCAGAGTATTTCACTCCTCCACCTATGATAGCTATTGGGTAAGATGCTTCATTTATAAGCTCGGATATTTCATCTACATCATCTTTTACAGGAACAATTCTATTTATCTTGTGAATTCTTTTTTCAAAGAAATAATCTGGATAGTCATATGCTTCACCTTCTACATCTTGTGGCATAGAAATAACACATGCTCCTGTTTCGGCAGGATCTGTCAAAACTCTCATTGCATTAATTAAAGCTGACATTAATTGTTCTGGACGATTTATCCTATCCCAATATTTACTTACTGGTTTAAATGCATCATTTGTAGTGATTGTTAAATCATATGCTTGTTGAACTTGTTGTAATACTGGATCTGGTTGTCTTGATGCAAATGTATCTGAAGGGAACAATAATAAAGGAATATTATTTACTGTCGCTGTTGCTGCAGCTGTTACCATATTTGCACTTCCTGGTCCTACTGATGATGAACAAGCAATAATCTTTCTTCTATTGTGTTGTTTACTAAAGGCTGTTGCCACATGGCACATACCTTGTTCATTTCTTCCTTGGTAAACATTTAGGTTGTGATCATCTTGGTCTAGAGCTTGTCCTAAACCCACTGCCATACCATGACCAAATATTGTAAATATACCATCTACAAACTTACTAACCTCACCATCATATTTTATATATTGCTTATCAAGAAATTTAACTATTGCTTGAGCCATAGTTAATCTCATTTTAAATCACCCCTTGCTACGAATTCTCCATATTCTTTTTTAGATTCTCTTATAAATTCTTCTAATTCTTCTGTGTTTGGAAGGTCTGATGATGAATTTGACCTTATCATCATTGAAGCTTCAGCAGATGCATATTCTAGACATTCTATAATTTCTTTTCCATCAAAAAGTGAATAAAGAAAAGCTGATGCATAACCATCTCCACCACCAAAACCTTTTCTTGCTTTTATTGGGAATGGTTTGATTGAGTAAGACTCACCATTTTTAACATAAGCATTTGAACCTCTTTTACCATGTTTTATAACAAGAATCTCAGCCTTTTCTTCAAACCATAGTTTTGCACTTTCTTCATCATTTAAGCTTTTATCTACTATAAGTTTTTCAGTTAAATCAAATTCTTCACGAGAGCCCATAATTATATCTGATTGCCTTGCAACTATAGAGTAATAGATTGAAATTTCATCCTTGTTTTTCCAGTTATAATTTCTAAAATCTATATCAAATATTACCTTACAGCCTGCTCTTTTTGCGAAAGATATCGCTTTCAATACTGCCTCTCTAGATGGACTTTCAGCAAGAGCTGTTCCTGAAACAAGTATAGCCTTTGCCTTTTTGATATAATCATAGTCAATATCGTCAACATCTAAGGCTAAGTCAGCTATCATATTCCTATACATAAGGATTGAAGATTCATTTTCTGACTTCATTTCCGTAAAAGTTAAACCAATTTTTTCACCATTTTTGGCACGACTTATGTGGCTTGTATCTATGTTTTTTTCATTATTTAAGTAGTCTAGACAGAAATCACCCAATTGATCATCTGATATTTTTGCAATAAGACCTACTTTTAGACCATGTCTATTTACACCTATGGCTGTGTTTACAGTTGAACCACCAATATATCTTTCAAATTTCACAACTTGACTTAGTGGCTTGAATCCTTCCTCTGGGGAAGGATTGAAGTCAACTGCCACTCTTCCAATAAGTATGAGGTCTAAGTCTCTATCTTTTGGAAAATCTATATATTTCATTACTTATCAAACTCTCCTGTTTTAAGTTGACTTGTTACTACCTTTCTTCTTGTATAGAAGTAGATTGCATCTTTACCATTGCAGTGAAGGTCACCATAGAATGAGTGTTTCCATCCTGAAAAAGCGAAAAATGCTACAGGAGCAGGTACTCCAAGGTTAACTCCTAGCATGCCAGCATCTATATTTTCTCTAAAATATCTAATTGCTGCAGCATTATTTGTAAAAATACAAGAACCATTTGCAAATTCATTTTGTTTTGCTATTTCTATTGCTTCTTTGAGGCTTTTAACTCTTATGATTGAAACAAATGGTGCAAATATTTCGTCTGACCAAATTTTCATACCAACTTTACAATTATCAAATATAGTTGGTCCTACAAAGAATCCCTTTTCTGGTATGTTTTTTCTACCATCAAGAACGAGTGTTGCTCCTTCTTCGATTCCTGTTTCTATATACTTAAAAGTTCTCTCTTGGTTTTCTTTTCTTATAACTGGTCCTAAGAATACATCATCATCTTTTGATGCATCCCCAACTTTAAGTTCTTTTGCAGCTTGGGTGAATTTTTCTACAAATTCATCAGCTATTTCTTCTTCAACCAAGATTACAGAACCTGCCATACATCTTTCTCCAGCAGAACCAAATGCTCCACCTATAGCCTTTGTAACTGTATCTTCTATATCTGCATCTTTAAGAACTATTGTGTGGTTTTTAGCTCCAGCTAGGGCTTGAACTCTTTTATCATGTTCGCATCCCTTCCTATAAACTAATTCACCAACATTTTTACTTCCAACAAAAGAAATACCAGCTACTTGTGGATTTTCTAATAGTTCATTTACTACATCAACACCACCATTAACTACATTTAAAACTCCCTTTGGAACTCCAGCTTCTTCACAAAGTTCTGTTACTCTTTGCATAAGAATTGGTGTTTTTTCACTTGGTTTCATAACTACTGTGTTACCACAAGCTATTGCCATTGGGAACATCCAAAATGGTACCATCATCGGAAAATTAAATGGTGCTATACCTCCTATAACACCTATAGGATATTTGTAGTTTGCTACTTCTACATCAGTAGCTATAGTTGAAAGATTATCTCCCATTAATAGATTTGCTATGCTTGAAGCATGCTCTACATTTTCAATACCTCTTCCAACTTCACCCTTAGCTTCTTTAAAATTTTTGCCATTTTCTAAAGTAATAAGTCTTGCAAGCTCATCTGTATGTTCAACTAAAAGTTGTTGTAATTTAAAAAGTATCTTTTGTCTTTTTAAAACTGATGTTTTACCCCAAGATTTGAAAGTTTCATAAGCATTTTCTATAGCTTCTTTAGTTTCTTGTCTTGTTGATAGAGGACATTTTGCAATTACTTCTCCATCACCAGGGTTATATATGTCTTCAAAGTCACTTGTTTTTGATTCAATCCATTGCCCGTCTACATAATTTTTAATAAGCCTCATTATTCTACATCCTTCCTTTCAAGTATCCATTCATGATCAGCTTCATTATGGAACTTCCAATTTTTATTAGGTCCTGCCATTACATTTAAATAATATGAATCATATCCATAAGGTACAGCCACTGGGTGGTATCCTCTTGGAACCATTACAGCATCATGGTTGTAAATACTCATAGTCTCGTCAAGTACTCTATCATCTGTATAAACTCTTTGGAAAACAAAACCTTGTTCTTTATCCATTTCATGATAATATATCTCTTCAAGGAATGTTTCAGTCTCTGTTTCTGTATCATGTTTGTGAGGTGGATATGAAGACCAGTTTGCCTCATCTGTATATACTTCTACAACTATAAGTTTGTCAGAAATATCTGATGAGTCTGGAAGAATATTATTTACAAGTCTTTTATTCATTCCCTTTCCTCTTCTTTCAGTTGTGTTATCACTCGCTTTAATTAATTGTGATTTCATAACCTTATCAGTTACTGCATATGAGATAATAACTCTTGCCTTAGAATCAGATGTAATCTCATAAGAATCTTTATTTGTAACATAAACTGAATCTGTAGGATTTCTGTCGAAATTCTTTTTTCTTTGTCCTAAATCTTTGTATTCGTTTTCATTAACCTTAACATTTGCCTTACCACATATAACTGTGATACAAGCTTCAAATCCGTTCAAGCTTTCCTTAAAAGATGATTTCTCATCTATCTCAATAGCCTTCAATCCGATATAGTTTAGAACTGTTTTTTTTGGTTCTATATGTTGTAATAATTTAAGTCCTGCTATATCAATATTTAAGTTTTCCCTCTTTAAGTTTGTCAAAAGTGACTCCTTTCTTAGCAAACAATCATTTTTTTGATTAACTTTATCAAGTTAACTATATTATATGAGCAATTTGATAAGATGTCAAGCAAAAAAATGATTTTTTTATTTGCTTTTGATGATTGATTATAATATAATAAGTATAGGATAAATTATTTTGATGGAGAACTTATGGAAAAAGATAGAATTTCAAGCATGGGCAATTATATAATTGAACAGGGCGAGGTAACTACAGAAGAATTATCTAAAAAGTTTGATGTCTCTATAGTTACAGTTAGAAGAGACCTTAAAAAACTTGAAAAAGATAATGTAATAACAAAAATATATGGAGGAGCCAAGGCTAAGTCTGATAAGCTAGAAACCTTTATCAAAAGAAAAAGCCTAAATGCAGGTTCAAAACACTATATTACAAATATAGCCAAGGATTATATAGAAGATGGAGATAGGATTTTTATAGACTCTGGTACAACAGTAGAAAATCTATTGAATCTTCTGGATGATAATATTCACCTTACGGTCTTTACCAACAATTTATCTGTAATAAATGTTGCAAGTAAAATGCCTAATGTAAACTTATTTATAGTAGGAAACTTTTACAATAATATCAGTAATTCTTTTACATATTGGGGAAAGAGTTCAGAACTTTATTCTTTTAATATTGATAAGGCTTTTATGTGTACATCAGGCTTTACGATAAAAGATGGCTTAACAAATAAAAATCCAATAGAACAAGAAATAAAGGATATGATTTGTAAGCTTGCTGATTATATAATTCTTTTAGTGGATGACTCAAAAGTAGGAAAAACATCCTTAATGACCTATGCTGATGTTAAGGATATTGATATGATTATTACTAATAAAAAACCGAGTAAAGAATAT
Organism: Anaerococcus faecalis; assembly: GCF_013371425.1. Taxonomy (NCBI): domain Bacteria; kingdom Bacillati; phylum Bacillota; class Tissierellia; order Tissierellales; family Peptoniphilaceae; genus Anaerococcus; species Anaerococcus faecalis. The sequence continues at coordinate 56,585 of NZ_JABVBA010000011.1, read as the reverse complement.
ATAGACTATTTTGACTCTCATGATATTAAGTATAGATATTGATTTAAAGCTATAAAAAGTACCGTTACATACATAGTGCAACGGTACTTTTTTTATTATTAAAAATAATTCCTATATAAATAATTTTTAGGCTAAAGTTTGTTTTAAAATTCAAATTTAGCTAACAATACCAACAATATAATAATTGTATATTCTTTTGATAGAGGTAAAGTATATAAAGTAAATAGTTAAAAAATCTACAGGAGGATTAAATGAAAACTTATAATATCGAGGATAAGGTTGCAGTTATAGTTGGAGCAAGTTCAGGACTTGGAGCAGATGCTGCAAGGTGTTTTGCTAAAGAAGGTGCAAAACTTGCAATTCTTGCTAGAAGAAAAGAAAAACTAGATACTTTAAAAGAAGAGATTTTAAATGACACTGATGTAATAGCAGTTTCTTGCGATGTGACAGATGAGGAAAGTGTAAAAGAAGCAATAAAAACTGTTATAGACCACTATGGAAAAATAGATATCCTATTTAATAACGCAGGTATTGCAGTAAGAGGCGGTGTTCATGAATTAAGTTTAGAAGATTGGAACAAATCTATAGAAACTAATCTAACAGGTATTTATTTAGTTTCTAAATATGTAGTACCACACATGATTGAGAAAAATTATGGTAAAATCATAAATACATCTTCAGTAAATTCAGTTATAGCAGATAAGCTTGATGTATTTATAAGACATGGATATAATGCTTCAAAAGCTGGAGTTCTTGGCTTAACAAAAGGTATGGCAGCATCTTATGCTAAATATAATATCACCGTAAACGCAATAGGGCCAGGATTATTTGAATCTGAAATGACAGCAAATACTCTTATGAAATCAGAAGAATTCTTAAAAGCTTATAATATGGCAAATCCTACAGGAAGACCAGGAAAAAGAGGAGAACTTAATGGATCAATTTTATTCTTCGCATCAGATATGTCTTCTTATGTTACAGGTCAATTCATACTAGTTGATGGTGGAGCAACAATAGTTTAATATTTAATAAAAATACCCCTTTAATGGTTTTGTCCAGTAAAGGGGTACATAACATGCCAGGATTTAGTTTAATAGACATAATAATTTGCATACTATTATAGAATAAATTTAATCATTCATCATCTTCGCTTATATTTAAACTATCTATATAATCATTTACATATATTATTTGATTTTTGGCTTCCTCAATTAATTCTTTCAAATCTTGTTCTGATAAATTTCCATTTTGTAAACTTAATGCAACGCTTAATAATAGTGGTAAATTCAACCCAGTTATTAGATAATAATTTTCTCTTGGAATTTTTTTAGCAAATTCTTGGTTAACTGAACCGCCTAACATATCGGTAAAGACGAATATTTGTTCATCTTTATCTATATTTTCTAAAGCATCATTTACTAAATCTTCTAGTTTCCTTTCATCAACATAAGCGGGTATAGCTATTACATCTTTAAATGATGGTAATATATAACTTAATGTATCTTTTAATCCTAAAGCTAGATTGTGATGAGATGATATTATTATTTTACTCATATTTATTAACTCCTTAAAATATTTTGTGCTTATTTAAGGTGCAACACTCAATATATTAAAGTAGGAGCACACTAAACATACTATAATTATCCCAATTATTATTCCTAAAAATCCAATTTTTTTCTTTTCCATTAGCCAATAAACTAAACCTACTAGCAATACAGGTAGTAATGAAGGTAATACCGCATCAAATATTTGTTCTTGTAAATTCATTGTTACATCACCAAATTTAAATTCAACTGATGTATACACTTTAATGGCTGTAGCTATAAGACTACCTACTACTGATAGTCCCATTACGGATGCAGCATCTGTAAATACGTTTAATTTTTTTGATAAATCTGTCACTAGTCTTGTACCTGAATTATAACCTAATTTATAGAATTTTAATCTCATTAGTACTAAAAAACAGTTAAGTATTATCCAAATAATAGCTCCTAAAGGATTACCCTCTAGCGCTAGATATCCTCCTATTGATCCCATGATTGTTGGATATAAAACCCATAATATAGAATCTCCAACACCAGCCAGCGGTCCCATTAGTGATGTTTTTATAGATCTTACGGCCTCTAAAGAATCAGATTTTTTTTGCTCTTGCATAGCTACATCTGCTCCCATTATTAGTGGAATCACATAAGGTGTTGAATTGAAATATTCATATTCAACGTCCATTGCTTTTATAAACTCATCATCATCTGGATATATTTTTCTAAGTGCATCATGAATTGCCCATGCATATCCTGTTCCTTGAAGAGTACCATAGTTTATATTGTTACTACCTATAAAAGAACATTTTAAAGCCGTTTTTGTATGATCTTTTTTTGTTAGTATTTTTTCCTTATTTTCTAAATTATTATTCATCCCAATCATCCCCCATTTCTTCGATTGTATTATGATTCAAAGCTACTTGATTTCTATTTATTAAGTAATTATAAGTAAATAAAGCTAAAGCTAAACCAAGGATTGAAACTCCTAATATAGGTAACTTCAAATATGCTGAGAATACAAATCCTATAAGAACCGCCCAGAAATATTGTTTAATAGGCATGTATCTTAGAAGCATCACGACTCCGACTACCGGTAACATTCCTCCTGCAATATTCAAACCATTTGTAACCCATTCAGGAATTATTTTCACTATGCTAGTAACTGCTGTTTGCCCCCATAATACCAATATTATCATTGGAATAAATCCTTGCAATGCAACAAATAATATTGAAATGAAATTTATATATTTAGATTGTGCGAATTTCTTTTGATGCAATAATTGTTTTGATTTATTTGTAACAAATGAGTTTAGTGTTCTTGTTAGTATATCTAAGTTAATAGCCAAAATTCCTACTGATAAACCAACTGTTACAGATGCCCCTATATCTATCCCACTTCTTCCATGTAAGTATATTGCTACTACTGTAGCTAGTGCATAGTCAGGTACTGAAGATCCTCCTAATGCGGCAACACCCAGGCTCATCAATTGAAAAGTTCCGGCTATATGAAGAGCAGCTTTTAGATCTCCCATTATCAAACCAGCTATTAATCCAACTGTTATAGGCCAGTGGTTTATTATTGTTATTCCTCTATTATCGATTAATGCCCACATTGGCAATAAGATTATTAAAATATTTTGTAAAACTTCACTCATAATAACTCCTTAAATATATTTGCTAAGCTCTTCTTTTGGATTTGTAGGTACATATTGAAAATAAACTGGAACACCTAATTCTTCTATTTTTTTTAAATCCTTCTTTTGTTTATCATTCAAATATACTTGATTAACTATTGGCTCACTGTTAGGTGTATTAAATACTATTCCTATATCAACTTCAGGTATTTTTACTCCACCTTCGATTAATTTTAAAACAGTTTCTGGTTCTTTTACTACTATTAATACATTGTGATTATCATATTTTCCTATACCGAAATTTTTAATGGCTGTTTCAGTGCTTATTATTGACATTCCTGTTCCTGCAGGTTTACTCATTCTCATTAAATTTTTTTGAGTTTCATCATCACATATAACATCATCAACCACCATAATTCTCTTAGCTTTTGTTGCGCTTGTATATTGTGTAACAACTATTCCATGAACTAATCTTTGATCTATTCTAACTAATTGTAACGACATTTAAATCCTCCTTTAACTTATCAAATGCTGAAGAAATATAATCGAAGTATTTACTGTTTTCTTTAATAAATACCGGTATAACTTCTAAGTTTAATTTAATCTTGTTCTTGCCTTTCAAGGCTTTATTTTTTGTGTAAGCATCAACCCAGTTATCATCTGGTATTAATACATCCATTTCTTTTATGTTATAATTTGTAACTGGACAAATTATTAAATCTTCTCCAAAAAAATACTGATATCTTTCATCCCAAGTTTCTTCTATATTAGGATATTCTAAAAATAATGGTCTTACTAAAGGCAATCCTCTGTCAGAAGCTTCTTTATATAAGTTATAAATATATTCAATCAAATCTTCTCTTAACTTTGTATAAGAAATTAGTATTCTTTCAACCTCCGGTCCAAACGACCAGATTTCATTAGCTGATCCACTGGTTCTTACTCCACCTCCACTATTTCCAATTCTTCCAAAGTGAGGTTGTCTATCACCATGCATTCTTAATATAGGAGAGAAAACTGCAAATTGAAACCATCTAATTAGTAGCTGTCTAAAATAATCACTTTCAGAGTTTCCACTATGAAATCCACCTATATCACTGGTCCACCAAGACTGACCTGATAGACCTACGCTTATGGCAAATTGTATCTGTCTTTTTAGTGATGAAAATGTAGAATCTATATCTCCAGACCACAATAATGTTCCATATTTTTGTGATCCTAACCAAGATGATCTAATCAGAGTAGGATAATTTTGATTTGTTACTGAGCTAATTGTCTTAGCATAATATATTGGATATAAATTGGCATTTTTACTCATATTCTCATTTGAAAATCCATAGTTAAAATGATTGTACTCATCCATCTCAGGCTCAGCTTGATCAGCCCAAAATAAGTCAACTCCTTTATCTATATAATTTTTCTGAAGCTTATCAACAACAAATTCATTTGCTAATTTCTTAGAGAAATCTAGTATATATTTACCATTAAATATTTTTGAATTCTCTCCATCTAATAATAATGAATTTTTATTATAATATTGGAAATTTTCAGATTTCCTGGCAACTGTAGGCCAAACTGAAACCATCAATTTAGTACCATTTTTGTGCATAAAATCTGCTACTTCTTTAATATTTTTCCAATATTTGTCATCAAATTTAAAATCTCCTTCTTCTGTCCAATGAAAATAATCAATAACCATTACAGAAGGTATTATATTTTTGGATAAATATTTTTGATATACATCTAAGAGTTCCTCTGAAGTTTGATATCTAAGTTTACTTTGCCATAAACCAAGAAGACTTTTATCTATCATAGGAGCTTTTCCCAAAAAACTAGATATGGTTTCTATTATTTCTTTTGGATTTTCGCCAATTACTATTGTATAGTCAATAATATCGCTATTAAAAGATTCCCAAAAAAATTCATTATTACCAAAAAATACTTTTCCAACAGCAGGACTATTCCAAATAAATCCGTAACCTTTATTAGAAAGATATGCAGGCATTGTTGTTTGTGAATTTCTTTGCATTAGCTCCAATATCTGACCATTTTTGTTTAATTTTTCGCTTTGATAACCACCCATACCAAATATTTTTTCATTCTTATCACCATAAAATCTAAGATTTGCTTTACATATATTTTTTCCTATATTTAAAAATTCATAAGCACCTATATTTAATGAAAAAGATTCTTCTATATCCTTTAATGGCACCAACTTATAATTTTCCATTGTTCTTCTTACATTATTTTGTACTTTTGAGTATTCTTTTAAAAAATCTATACCATTATTAAATGTAAGACTATTACCATCAAATTTTGTTTGTAATTTATTATTAATAAATACCAAATTTTCTTCTTTTTTTTCAAAATATAATTTACAATTTTTGTGATTTTCGTATTTTAGATTTACATTTTTTTCTTCTAAACTATCTAGTTGCTTGGACGCCCTAACCCTAATAGCATTTTCTCCAACTGTTTGCAACTCTAAATAAAAATTCTCTTTATATATTAAAGCTCGATAATCATCTAACTTTATTTCAAAATCATTTATTTTGCTCATATCACTTTTACTTATTTAAAAAATCAACTAAATCTTTAAATTTATCTAAAGCACTAAATTTAACAAATACTGGTATTTTATCAATTGGTGCATTTATAATATATGTTTTACCGCCTTCATATATTTTTTTATCAAATATATCTATCCAATTGTTATCTTTTGGAAAATATACTTTTCTTTCATAACAATTTTCATAAATAATAGGAGCTACTAATAAATCTTCTCCAAACATATATTCATTGTCAGTGTTCCATGATTCTTTATCGCTAGGAAATTCATAGAATAATGTTCTCATTAGTGGATTTCCTGTTTCATGTGCATCAACCATCAAATCATAAATATATTCTCTAATTATTTCTCTTATATTTAAATATTTTATAAATATATTTTCGGCTTCTTCTCCATATGACCATATCTCATTTGGAGCACCTGTAGGCATTTTTCCTCCTCCGCTATTTGATAAAGATTTACTGTGAGGAAGTCTATCACCGTGCATTCTCAAAATCGGTGAAAAAGTTGAATATTGAAACCATCTAACAATTAATTGTCTAAATGTAGGATTTCTTGGATCTCCACCATGAAATCCACCAGTATCTGTAGTCCACCAAGGAAGTCCAGCTAAACCAACATTTAATCCTGTATTAACTTGATTTCTCAAAGCCTTAAAAGAGCTATCTATATCTCCTGACCATGCCAAAGCACCATATCTTTGTGCTCCTGCCCATGCTCCTCTTACTAAGGTAACTACAGAATCAACATAATCCTTATTGCCATCATATATCATTTTTAGATAACCAATGGGATATAAATTACCTACTTGTTGTACTGTTCCTTTGTAGTATCTATAATTATCAAAGTCGTATACTGCATAACCTGGTTCAGCTACATCTATCCAGTAATAATCTATTCCCTTGTCCTTATAGTTTTTCTTTAACAAACTCCAAACATATTCTGTTGCTTCGGGATTAGTTGTGTCAACAAAAACTGTTGTACCTTGAATTTGCATTGTCAATCTAACACCTCTATTAACATTTACCATATAACCTTCTTCTAAGTAAACATCATAATTTTCTGCATCAGATTGAACTGTTGGCCATACTGAAATTATTGGCTCAACTTTGTAATTATTTTTTAATTCATCTACTAGCTTCTCAGGATTAGGCCAGAAATTTTCATCAAACCTATATTCTCCTTGATGTGACCAATGAAAATAATCTATAGCTATAGTAGATAATTGAATATTTTTTTCCTTATACCTCTTTACTACATCTAATACTTCTTCTGGAGTTCTATACCTTAATTTACTCTGCCATAAACCAAGAAGTTTTTTTGGCATTATTGGTACCCTACCTGTAACTTCAGTATAATTATTAATTAGTTTTTTAGGTGTATCTTCTGACGTAATCCAATAATCAATACTATAAGTAGATTTCATATTCCACTCAGTTAGATTCTTTGCAAAATTAACTATTCCTATACCAGGATTATTCCAAAGAAATCCATAGTTCAAATTAGATATATAAAAAGGCACAGAAATTTGAGAATTTCTTTGAGCTAATTCTAAGCTTGTATATTTTAAATCTAAAAACTCATGTTGATATTGACCCATACCAAATATTTTTTCAGAATTATTAGATTCAAATCTTGTAGTTATTTCAAAATCTCCACCAAAATTCGCTCTATATTGTCTTGATTTCAATTTCAAAGTAGAATTAAAATCGCGAGTTACTTGAATTGTTCCAACATCTTCTGAACCATCATCATGTTTTACTGCTCTTAACCTTATAAACTCTTTTAATAAAATATCTCCATTATTGTTATAATATGTTATTCTATCTCTGTGATCTAAAATAGCATAAATATTTCCATTCCTAATATAATATTCTTCAGAATCAAGTTTCTTAATCTCTACTTCTTCGTAATTATTTTCAGGAACTAATAACGCAAAGTTTTCATCTATAAGTTTACCTGCCGGAAAAGCTCTAAATCTCAATGAATTATTTCCCCATGGTTCTATGATTATTAATTCACCATCATATTTTTTTATTAATTTATGATCACTTGTAACAATCAATTTAACCTCCTTAATGACACCAAAAATAGTTTGTTTGTATATTTTACTAACTGAAGTATAGCATATATTTTTTAAAAAGTAAAGCATTCTAATTTTATTTGATAATAGTGATATCTATTATACAGAATACTTTTCATCCTTAACTACACTATTTTCAATGATTGCAAAACTTACTTTATGTTTTAAAAATTAATTAGATATTTAAAAATCTTTACTTTTTTTAAAATAGTATTATAATATAAACAAATAGTTTGTTTTAATTATTTACTAACTAGTGCATTAAAAAGGAGAAAAAATGACTTTTTTTAACAATATTAAAGAAATAAAATATGAAGGAAAAGATTCAAAGAACCCATTTTCTTACCGCTACTATAGTCCAAATGAAGTAATTCTTGGAAAATCAATGAGGGAACATTTAAGATTTGCTCTTGCCTATTGGCATACTATGACAGCTGACGGTTCTGATCCATTTGGTGTTGGAACTTATAAAAGAAATTGGTTTGGAAGAACAACTAAAGAAACTACAAAAAATAGAGCTGATGCCTTTTTTGAAATACTATCAAAAATGAATGTTGATTTTTTCTGCTTCCATGATGTAGATATTGCTGATCAAGGGAATAGTTTACAAGAATTTTTCGATAATCTTGATGAGATGACAGATATAATCAAAGATAAGATGAAAGAATATGATAAAAAACTTCTTTGGAATACTGCAAATATGTTTACTCATCCAAGGTATGTTAATGGTGCTGCTACAAGTAATAATGCTGATGTATTTGCTTATGCAGCTGCTCAAGTAAAAAAAGGTATTGATATTAGCAAAAAACTTAATGGTGATAACTATGTATTCTGGGGAGGTAGAGAAGGATATGAATCCTTAATTAATACAAATTACGGATTAGAATTAGATAATATGGCAAGATTTTTCCATATGGCTATAGACTATTCTGATAAAATTGGACATAAAGTGCCATTTTTAATCGAACCTAAACCAAAAGAACCAATGACACATCAATATGATTTTGATGCCGCCACTGCCCTATCATTTATAAACAAATATGACCTTCAAGATAGATTTAAATTAAATATTGAAGGTAATCATGCTTCTTTAGCAGGCCATACTTTTGAGCATGAATTAAGGGTTGCTAGGGAGAACAACGCTCTAGGTTCTATTGATGCAAACCATGCTGAATGTCAATTAGGATGGGATACTGATGAGTTTCCATATGATATATTCCACATAACATTAGCCATGTACGAAATTTTAGAAAATGATGGATTAAATCCAGGTGGCATAAACTTTGATGCTAAACTAAGAAGAACTTCGACAAGCCCTGATGATATATTTTTAGGTCATATTTCTGGAATTGATACCTTCGCTAGATCATTAAGAGCGGCAGCTAAGATAAAAGAAGATAATTTCTTAGAAAATATACTTGATAAAAGATATGAATCTTACGATAGTGGGATAGGAAAATCAATTGTTGAAGGTAAAGAGTCACTAGAATCTTTAACTAAATATGCTTTAGAACATGACCAAATAAATGTAGAATCAAATCATCTAGAGTATATAAAAGTTAGAATTAATGATTATCTAGTATAATATTAAAAAAAGTTTTCGTATCAATAATTTACGAAAACTTTTTTTGAAAGGAGAAAAAATGAATTATATTCTTGGAATAGACTTAGGAACAAGTTCTTTAAAAGGTGTAGTTTTTGATGATAAAGCAAACTTTATAGGTTCATCGTCAGCATCCTATGATGTTTATAATCCTAAAAAAGGATATTCTGAACAAGACCCTAATGATTGGATTAAAGCATTTGAAAAAGTAGTTGATAATTTAAATAATTCTTTAAATATAAAGGATAATTTAGTAGCCTTAAGTTTTTCAGGACAAATGCACAGTTTGGTTTTATTAGATAAAAACTCTATCCCTCTTAGAAAAGCTATATTATGGAATGATGTAAGAAATAGTAAACAATGTGATTATATAATGAATGAATTTTCTCAAGATCTTTTATGCATGACTAATAATATAGCCCTAGAGGGCTTCACTCTTCCTAAAATATTATGGGTTAAAGAAAATGAACCTAAAATTTATGAAAATGTAAATAAAATTCTTTTACCTAAAGATTATTTAAGATATTATCTTACTGGAAAGTTCAATATGGATTATTCTGATGCTTCTGGTACTCTTTTATTAGATTTAAAAAAACATAAATGGTCCGATGAAATTCTAGATAAATTTGAGATTAATAAAGAATGCCTTCCAGATTTAGTTAACTCCACTGATTTAATTGGTAGTATCAGGGAGGATTTAAAGAAAAAATATGGTTTTAAAAATGATGTAAAAGTATTTGCTGGTGCCGCTGACAATAGTGCTAGTGAAATAGGAAGTGGTGTAATAGGTAAAGAAAATTCTATGCTATTAAGTATAGGAACTTCAGGTGTAATATTATATCCAGAAAAAAATGTCCATAATTTATATAAAGGTAAATTACATTTTTTTAATAGTATAAATAAAAATTTATACTACTCGATGGGTGTTACACTTGCAGCGGGACAGTCTTTGAGTTGGTTTAAAAATAATTTCGCAAAAGATGAGAGCTTTGGTAAGCTCACAGAAAATATTGATAAAATAAGTCCAGGATCAGATGGGTTATTATTTACTCCTTATTTAAATGGTGAAAGGAGTCCTTATTTTGATAGTAAAATTAGAGCAAGCTTCATAGGTCTTGACATATCCCATACTAAATTACATTTAGTCAGATCTATTTTAGAAGGCATAACTTTTTCTTTAAAAGATAACTTTGAAATTATCAATAATTCCTTAGATAGTAAAATAGATAATATAATATCAACCGGAGGTGGTAGTAAAAACAAAGACTGGCTTCAAATTCAAGCTGATATATTTAATAAAAATATACTAACTATTGATATTGAAGAAGGCCCAGGATTAGGAGCTGCAATGATTGCAGCATTAGGTATGGGTTATTACAAAAATTTAGTTGAATGTTCTAAAGCTTTCATAAAATATAATAATTTAATAAAGCCAAATTTAGAGAATGTAAAAATTTACGAAAAGCTTTTTAAAGAATATAGAAAAATTTATACTAACACTAAGGATATATGCAAAAATCTTTCAATAATATAAGAATTTTAATATGAAATATATAAATAGAAACAACAAAACTAATTTATAGCTTATGCTTAAATATATGATATACTATTTATATAGTTAGGTGATTTATATGAAAAGAAATAAAACACAAAATAAAATTTTAAAAGTATTATTTGAAAATCCAAATTTGTCTAGAGTTGATTTATCAAATGTTCTTAACATAAATAAAAGTACAATTTCTACTAATGTTCAAAGACTATTAGATTTTAATTTTTTAAAAGAAACAAGTAAGGGAAATTCTACTCCAAAGGGCGGAAAAAAACCTATTAACTTAATGTTAAATTATGATAAAAAATTATTTTTGGGATTTGATATTTCAAAAAATTATATATCATATGCCTTAACAAATTTAAATCTTAATATAATTAAATATGGATTAAAAGAAACATCTATTAGCAAAGAAAATATATATTATGAAGTAAATAGAGTTTTAAATAATCTTAAGAATTACTATATAGATAAAAAAGAAAATAAGTTATTTTCTATTAGTATTTCTATTCATGGAATAATTTTTAACAATAAAATTACATTTACTCCTAATTATGATTTAGATAAGTCTGATTTTATTAGTAGATTAAAAAGAGAGAATGATGGAGTTAATATTTATCTAATAAATGAAGCAAATGCAGCCGCTCTTTGTGAACATCATTTTAATAAATATAAAAACTTAGCAAGTATAAACATAAGAACAGGTATAGGCTGCGGTTTAGTTATTAATGATAAATTAATAGAAGGTTTTGAAGGTTATGCAGGTGAAATAGGACATATGATAGTAGTTCCAAATGGAAAACTTTGTAGATGTGGTAATAATGGCTGTTTCGAACAATATTGTTCAGAAAGCGCTGATATTTCTTACTTCAATACCATTTCAAAAGAAAAAATATCATCTGTACAAGATCTTACAGCACTATATAAGAATGGTAATTATGCCGCAATTGAAACAATAAATAGGAATATATTCTATATGTCAATAGGTATTAATAACTTAATAAAAATTATTGCTCCTGAGATAATCTTTATAAATTCTTACTTGGCTTATAATATAGATAATTACATTGAAAGAATTCTAAAGCATATGAATGAATCTTTCAAACAAAATGTAATTGTAGAGGTATCTACTTTCTATAAAAGATCTACACTACTTGGATGCATTTACTATGGTATTAAAAAATTCATAGAAAATAAATAATATAAAAATATCTTAATTAAACTATAAAATTATTTTATTGGAAAATATACTGATAAGGTAGAATAGTATAAAATATATTATTTAAACTACTATATAATAATTTGCTAACATATACTATTTAATCTGGAAGAAAGCGCTTTTTAATCAAGTCTGTTAAAAATTTTATGCATCAACCTAAATCCTAATTAATATAGTAAGGATTGATACAGAAAATAATTTACAGGCCAAAAAATCTTATGGAATTTATATAAAAAACATTATCACACTTTCACAAAAAAATTCACTTTTATAGTGGATTTTTTTTAATTTTATTACATATTAAGTTTGTATATAAAAGAATTATTAGAATTAAAATATATTTGACAGCTAACGATTGTTATCCTATAATAAAGCTAACAAGTATTAGCTTAGGAGGTGAATGTGACTACTAGAGAATTAATTTTAGATAAGGCTTTATTTTTATTTTCTAAGTTTGGTTATTCAGACGTTAGTATGAAAGATATAGCAAACGAGGTTGGGATTAAAGCTCCATCTATTTATAAACATTTTAAATCAAAGGAAGAAATTTTTGATACCATTTTAAATAATGCAATAATAAGCCTAGATGAAAAGATTCATGATGCTGAAGATTATAAAATTATTAGAGATGGTAAAAAAAGTCTAGATATCGAAAAATTAGCAATAGATATTTTTTCCTATCTGCTTAACGATTCTTATGTTTCTAGAGTAAGAAAGATGATTTCTATAGAAATGTATAAAAACCCTCAAGCCATGAAATTTTATGTTGATAGATTCATAGAAACTCCTATGAGAAAACAAGAAGAGATAATAAATTACTATGGTTTAAGTAAATATGGAAGTTTAAAAGTTATTTCCACAATATTTTATTCCCCAATACTTTTCGCAATAAAACTTCATGATGCAAATCCAGAAAAAGAAGAGGAACTGCTTGAACTTTTAAAAGATACATATAAAAAATTAGAATACATTTTGTAAATAACTAAAATTTTAAAGGAGAAATTATGAAACTTAGTTTAGATCAAAAAATGAAAGCTTATGGATTAGATAAGTTATTAAAATATGTACACAAAGATCCAGAAAACAATTTACCAAAGGCGATAGATTTTGCGAAAAAAATTTCACCTAACGATTTTAAAAGTCAAATAGATTTGATAGAGCAAACTGTAAATGATAAAGATAATGTCTATTATAAATATATACTTGACATACTTGATAGAATTGATTCGGATGTTGTTGATACTTTCATTGAAAATTTCTTATTAAATGCTACATTATTTTCTGAAGAAATAAAACAAGATACTAGGACTAAATATAATTGTAATGTTCCATGGACTATACTTTTAGATCCCACAGCAGCTTGCAATCTAAAATGTAAGGGTTGTTGGGCAGCAGAATATGGTTATAGTTTAAATTTATCTAATGAACAAATAGATGATATTATAAATCAAGGTAAGGATATGGGTATATATTTCTACATTTTTACGGGTGGAGAACCTTTGGCTAGAAAAAAAGATATCCTAACAATATGTGAAAAACATAAAGATTGTGAATTTTTAATTTTTACAAATTCAACTTTGATTGATGAAGATTTTGCTAAAAAAATGCTAAGAATCAAAAATATAATACCTGCAATATCTATAGAAGGATCTGAATTTACTACAGATTCTAGAAGAGGTAAAGGTACTTATAAAAAAATTATGAATTCTATAGAAATATTGAACAATTATAAACTTCCATTTGGTATATCTTGTTGTTATACTTCAGAAAATTATGAATCTATAGTTAGTGAAGAATTTGTTGATTATATGATAGATAAGGGTGCTTTGTTTGCTTGGTACTTTCATTTTATGCCTGTAGGAAAATCAACGAGTAAGCAATTACTTCTAAAACCTTATCAAAGGAAACATGTGTATGAACAAATTAGAAAATTTAGAGCAACAAAGCCACTATTCTTCTTAGATTTCCAAAATGATGCAGAATATGTAGGTGGTTGTATAGCAGGAGGAAGAAACTATTTTCATATAAATGCAAATGGAGATATGGAACCTTGTGTATTCATTCATTATTCTGATTCTAATATTAAGGATAAAACTTTAATAGAGGCTTTGCAATCACCATTGTTTGTGGCATATCGTAACGGACAACCATTTAATGATAATATGTTAAGACCTTGTCCAATGCTTGAAAATCCAACTCTACTTAGAGATATGGTTAAAAAATCACAAGCTAAATCAACAGATATATTAGTAAAAGAAGATGTAGATGATCTTTGTGGAAAATGTGACGACTATGCTGAAGTATGGAAAGAAACAGCAGATGAAATTTGGTATTCAAATAAAAAATAGACAAATAAAATAATGACCTCAAAAAGTTGAATTTTGGCTTCCAACCTTTTGAGGTTATTTTATTGACTACTTATAAATGTTACTTTTTATTTTATCCAAATATTAAATTTAATAAAACAATAGTAACAAATCCTACTGCCCATGCTATAGTTGATATAATTGAATATCCTTTAATTTGTTCTTTTGCATCTGTTAAGCCCAATGATCTATTAACAACCCAAAAGAATGAATCATTAAAATATGAGAAAAAAAGTGAGCCTACACATGCTGATAGTGTTGCAAATACAGGATTAACACCTAAAGGTAATACTATTGGTGCTGAAATTGAAGCTGATGTAAGCATGGCTACTGTTCCAGAGCCTTGTATAAATCTAATTAAGGTAGATATAATAAAAGGAAGCAATAGAGGGTTTATATTCATCTTTGATATCGAATTAGCTATATCAGCCCCTACTCCTGATTCAGTTAAAACTTTACCTAAAGCTCCACCACCACCTGTAACTAAAATTATAATTCCTGCAGATTGTATCCCAACTTCTAACTCTTTTATTACCTTATCTCTACTCATGCCCTTAGTTAATGTAATAATAGCTATTATTAAACCTATACCTACAGCTACAATAGGTGTTCCTAGAAATGACAAGGCAGAATAAATTCCTTTTATTTCTAATCCTGATACTTTAGAAATTGTTGATAAAATTGTGTTTATGAGAATTAAAATTATTGGTACTATAATCGGTAAAAACGCTATCAATGTTGATGGCATTTTTTCATTATCTTCAATTGTATAATCATTAATATCTGCTAAAGATGATTTCTCAGGCCTTATCCAATTGCCTTCCTCATCTGGTATTTGATAAATCTTTTTCCCATAAAATCTTGCATATAACAATGTTGCAATAACCATAGGTATAGCTATAACAATACCCCATAGGATTACTGCCCCTACATTAGCTTCAAAAATTCCAGCAGCTCCAACAGGGCCAGGTGTTGGAGGTACAAGAGTGTGGGTTATAACTAAACCTGAAGCCAAAGCAAGTCCTAATGTTATTATTGATTTTCTTGTATTCTTTGACAATGCTTTTGCCACAGGAAATAATATAACAAAACCAGAATCACAATATATTGGTATAGATACTAAGAATCCAGTTATTGCCATAGCTAAGTCTTCCCTTCCCTTACCAAATATCTTGATAAAAGTTAGAGCCATCCTTTTTGCTGCATTTGATATTTCAAATAGCTGCCCCATCATAACACCAAAACCAATTATTATTCCTATAGAACCTAAAGTTCCACCAAATCCATCGGTTACACTTTTTATTACATTTTCGTAAGGCATACCCCCAGCAATACCTATAAACAAAGCTGATATTATTAATGCTAAAAATGTATGTATTTTTGTCTTAACAATTAGACCTATTAATAAAATAAGTCCAATTATTAAAGCAATTATTATCCTATTATCTGACATAATAAACTCCTAATTTTTTCTAAATTGTGGTCCATATTTAGCTGCTAATTTTACAGCTTCTACCATGCTAACCTCTGATGCTACATTTTTCCCAGCAACATCAAATGCTGTACCATGATCTACAGATGTTCTTAAAAATGGCATAGAGTTTGTTAGAGATATAGTTTTCATAAAATTATATGTTTTTGTGGCTATATGACCTTGATCATGATAAAGTGATAATACAGCTGCATATTTTCCTTGAAGCCCTTGAGCAAAAACCGAATCTGCTCCTATTGGTCCTACAACATCATATCCTTTTTTCTTAGCATCTTCTATTGCAGGAATTATCTCATCTACTTCTTCATATCCAAATAAGCCATGTTCTCCTGAATGAGGATTAAGTCCAGCAACTGCTAAAGTTCCTTCTACTCCTAACCTATGCATTGCTTCTGTACATCTTTGAATGTATTCATAAATCTTGTCATATTTAACCTCATCTATGGCATCCCTCAAAGATAAATGTCTTGATAAAAAGAAAACTCTTAGACCTTCAACTTCAAACATTGTTAGAGGATCTGATACTTTAGATATTTCTTCAAACATTTCTGTATGACCTATGAAAGGTATTTCTGCAGCTCTTAATGATTCTTTGTTAATTGGTGATGTCGCTACTGATTCAACCTCTCCATTCATCGCTAATTCCCCTGCTTTAAATATATATTCATATGCTGCTTTACCACATTCAGCGCTAACTTTTCCGAATTCATAGTCTTTACTCATATTATTAAGATCTATTAAATCTATTGTTCCATATTCATATAGACCATCTTTAACATGATCTATTACATTAATTTTTAAACCAAGCTTGGTAACTTCTAGAGCCTTTTCTACTACATTTTTATCACCTACTAAAACTATATCTGCATCTTCATATAATTCTTTTTTAGCAAATGTCTTTACTACTATTTCTGGGCCTATTCCTGCTGGATCTCCAAGTGTTACTGCAATTCTACTTTTTTTCATGTTATTCTCCTTTGCTTAATAATCTAGCTATACATTTAACCATAACCGAGTCACTTCCTACCATTCCACCCTTACTAACAATTTTTAGACCATCTACTTCTCCACCAATAAGTCTTCCATACGCTACTAAAGGCTCTATTTCTTCTCTAATTTCTATTCCTTGACTACCTAATTCTTCTGTTACTGCTATCGTTACATCACCTCCCGATGAAAATATTCCTGAAATCGATTTATCTTTTGTAACTATTGATTTACCAATTTTTGCAAGTCCTCTTGATATCATTAAGGACAAATCATCTATACTCATATCCCTACTTTCAGATATTTCCTTTAAATTTAATCTTTGAGAAACATCATCTGGTGTAGTAGTTATAATAATGAGATTATTATCATTTAGCTTTTCTTTAGCCAAAAGACTACATCTATCAATTTCATTTAATGCTAGATCTATATCAATTAATTTTAAAGGATCTACTTCTATTTTAAAAATATCAAAGTTTCCATATAAGGCTTTCATCTGATTAATGGTTACATTTGTTACCGATCCAATAATGGCTAAAGATTTAGTACTAATACTACTTTTTTTATACATCACCTTAGTAACTTCTTTTGTAAATGGACCCGGGTCGACACTAATAAATCTAATATTAGTACTTACACTTGCAATTGCAATATTTTCTATTTGCTTATTAGTAATTGCATCAAATATTATCAAGTCTTTATTTTTGTTTTCGATAATTTTTTTACTAATATTTTCTATACCTTTTTCTATTTCATCTATAGAAATATGTACTATCTGACCTTTATAATCCTTACTAAAATTTTCTGTTACAAAATTTGAAACAGCTGATATCTTTGAATCCTTACCAGCATCCGTATTTATTAAAGGAACTCCATCAACATACATAAAATCATTTACTACAATTCTTTTTGAATCTGGAAAAGACGGGACACATATAGCTAAGTTATTAGTCTCTAATGCATCTTGAAATGCCCTAAGTTCTGATCCTAGATTTCCCCTTAAGGTAGAGTCTATTCTTTTTGAGTATAAGATTACATCTTCTTTTTTTAATTTTCTTACTCTATCATATACTCTTCTATAAGCTTGATCTTTAGTCATAGCTCTTGAATCTGTTGTAAATGCATAAACATCAATATCTTCATCAAGATGTTTAATGTCATCTCCAGTAACGCTTGCAGCTCTTAATCCTATACTCTTCATTAAAGCACAATTAGCATTAGCTCCTGTTAAATCATCAGCTATAATAATAACTTCACTCATATATGCCTCCAAAATTTATACATTGCTTAACCCCTCTATTTTCTTATCGCTTATAAAATAATCGAAATTTTTACTTTTATAAAATGAGTATAAGCCAGTTTTTCCATACTTAGTACTATCACATAACAAAATGCTTATTTCCGAATTAACAATCATCATATTTTTTATTTTCCCTTTATTTTCAGAGGTAGAATAAACATAGTCATCATCAAAGGCATCTGTACCTATAAAGCAAATATCCCCATGAAAACTTGATAAATTTTGAAATCCTTCAATAGACAAAGAAGTCCTTGTTTTCTTTTCTATATAACCACCTAATAAATATGTATTTATAGAATTGTATTTAGATAAAAGAGTAGCTATATCTAAATCATAAGTAATAACCGTTACATTTTTTAGTTTAGATATATACTCTATTAGCATTCTAGTAGTGGTCCCAGCATCTAAGAAAATTGTAATATCATCTCTTAGATATTTTCTAGCTTTCTTAGCTATAATTTTTTTTAAGCCTATATTATCTAAAATTTTATTATCTATAGGATTTTCTAATACATGCTCCTTAACCTTTATAGCTCCTCCATGAGTCCTTATAGCTATTTTTCTATCTTCAAGTTCTTTAAGATCTTTTCTGATAGTTACTTCGGAAACTTCAAGTTGTTCTGATAAATCAGATACATTTACCCTATTTTTTTCATTTAATTTATTAGTGATAAAACTAAGCCTTTCTTCTAAAAACATTTCGTTTTATTTCATTTCCTTTCGTTTTCTTTTTTTATTCTAACATATATTTATAACGTTTGCAAGAAAAATATATGTTTTTAAAATTCAAAAACTTAAATACAAATTTAAGAAAGTATAAGTTTTTTATATACTAATAGTTTAGATTATAAGAAAGGTGATGTTACAGAACAGATAATTCTATTCTGCAACACCACCTTTATTTAGAATAAGAAATAAATTTTAAACTCCAGATAAAATTTGGAAAGGAAATATAACTATTTGTGGAAATATAATCATAAGAACTATAATTATTACTTCAACAAGTAAAAATGGAAGAACTGATTTTACTACTCTCTCCATACTTATGCCACCTGCAGCACTAGCTACATTTAATACCGTCCCTACTGGTGGAGTCAGAAGCCCCATAACTATAGATATTACAAATACTACTCCAAAGTACACTTCATTAATTCCTGCTTCTCTTATAACTGGCATAACAACTGGTGCTAATATTAGTATAGTTGGATTTACATCCATAGTTGTACCAATTATTAATATTAATCCTAGTATTATAAACATTAAAATTCTAGGGGACCCTATAAAAGGATGTAATAAATTTGAAACTAATAATGGAATATTTGCAACAGTCATTACCCATGATGAAATTGCGGAAGCAGCAACTAAGAACATTATCGTAGCAGCCGATTTAGCTGAAGATATTAATCCTTCAATTAAATCTCTAATTTTTAACTCTTTATAAACTACAAGCCCTATTATCATTGAATAAACTACTGCAACCACACCTGCTTCTGTAGGAGTAAAAACCCCTGTTTGCAAACCCAATAAAATTCCAACCGGCATTAAAATAGCCCATATTGCATCAACCGTTGCCTTTATTCTTTTTTCTACAGGAGCTTTAGGAAGAGGGGCTACACTTCTTTTTTTAGCCACTATAAACCACATTATAGATAATCCTATAGATATGTATATTGCAGGTGCTACTCCAGCTAAAAACAAATGTGATACAGGTATACTAGCTGTTACACCCAATACAATCATTGGTGCTGATGGTGGCATAATTGGTGATAAAAGATTTGAAGCAGCTACAAGACCAGTCGCATCATCTCTATCATAATTTGCTTTAACCATCATCGGTATTAATATTCCACCTAAAGCTGCTGTAGAAGCCACTGCTGAGCCTACCATGCTTGCAAAAAGCAATGTTGCAATTATTGTTACATATCCCAGACCACCTCTAAAATGGCCAACCCATGCACCAGCAGCATCAACTAATCTATTTGTAAGTCCACCTCTATTCATTAAGTCTCCAGCAAGCATAAAAAATGGTAGAGCCATCATTGAATAGCTATCTGCTCCATTAAACATGTTTTGAGAAATTATTTGAACATCAAAACCATTAAGATATGCAAGCATGCTTACACCACTAAAAATCAGGGCAAATGCTATAGGCAATCCTATTGCCATGGAGCCTAATAAAGATATTATAAATACTATAAGAGTCATATATTTTTCTCCTTATTATCAATTTTTTTAAATTCCTTTTCTATATAATCATCTTCGCAAAAATCAATTTCATCTGGATTTATAATAGCAGTATATATTTTTTCGATTGCTATAACTCCAATTAAAACTGCTGAAACTATACAAATAGAATATAAGAATGAAAATGGGATTCCAAGAACAGCTGTTCTTGCTCCAGAACTTTGAATTACCATCTTTATAGATCCTAGTGACAGAATTATCATCATAGCAATTATTATCAAATTTACTATAATAAAAGATATAAGTTGTCCTCTTCTAGAAAATCTTTTTACTAACATATCCACACTTAGGTGTTCGTTCTCTCTCATAGCAACTATTGCACCTATAAATGTCATAAATACAAATGTATATCTTGATATCTCCTCTGAAGAAGCAAGTCCTGTATTGAAAATAAATCTTAAAACTACATTCAAGAACACAAACGCTACCATTATCCCCATCATTATTCCTAATAAGATATCAATAGCTTTATATATTTTATTAAACTTTTTCATTTAGTTCTCCTACTTTACTTGTTCAATTCTTTTAATTAGGTCTTCAGCCCAATCATATTTTTTATATAAATAATCATATACTGGCTTAGCCATTTCTTTCATTTTTTGTCTATCTTCTTCTGTAGGTTCGGTTATATTTAAACCTTCTTTTTTCAAGAACTCCTTATCGTCTTCTATACTTTTCTCATATATATCCCAAGCTCTTTGAGCTGTTTTTTTTGCTGCTTTTTCAAAAATTTCCCTATCTTCTTTAGGCAGACTATCTAAGAACTCTTTATTGCCCAACATTTCTATAGAGGATACCATATGATTTGTTTCATATATATCTTTTGAAACAGTATACCATCCTTCTTGTCTAAATGTTGATAGTGGGTTGTCTTGTCCATCAATAACTCCTTGTTCTAACGAAGTAAATACTTCACTCATATCCATAATAACAACGTTTGCACCTAAGGACTCAGCTAATTTAACGTGGATAGGATTATTAGGCATTCTTAATTTTTGACCTTTAAAATCTTCTATTTTTTTGAGATCTTTAGATGAAGAAAACACTCTTGCTCCATTTGGAGCCCAAGCCATAAACTTAAGTGGTTCTCTATCTTCTAAATATTTAGCTATCTCATCACCAATTTCTCCTTCATATACTTTCCTAGCATGTTCTACATCTCTAAATATAAATGGAAAATCTGGCGTAGCCATCATGTCTATTTCAGACCACATAACAGTACCTACTGCAGTTATTTCAATAATTCCTGATCTAGTATAATCGTAGAGTTGTTTTTCTCCTCCAAGTCTACCAGAATCATATAGTTGAACATTATATCTACCATTAGTTTCCTCTTCAATCATAGGTAAAAAAACTTCTCTCATAGCTATATTTACAGGATGAGTAGGAGCTACAACGGTGGCAACTTTTACAAGCTGGCCACCATTACCAGAAGTATCATCACTACATGATGTTAGAGAGAACAAAAAAAATATTGCTACAATTAAGCTAAATAATTTATTCTTTCTCATTTCTATCCTCCAGATTTAGTTTTCCAATGTTAATACTATTTTTTCTGTATATACATCTTTATCTATAATCATTTTTATAGCTTTTTCAGCGTCTTCAAATTCCATTTCATGACTTACTAAATCGTCAAATGATAATTTTCCAGTATTATATGCCTCAATTACTTCAGGAAATCTCTTATTGCTTAATCTTGAACCAAGAATATCTAATTCTTTTGAAGTAATATCAACTGATGCTATTTGTGAAGGTTGTGTTGAAAAGCCCAAATTTACAACTCTTCCAGCACTTGCTGCTGATTTTACAGCTATTTCAAATGTTTTAGGAGTACATATAGCATCTACTACAACATCAGCAAGTCTGCCTTCATTATTTTCTTTAATAAATTCGATAGGATTTTGAGTATTAACATCTATTGGAATCATTCCAAATTTCTTTGCTCTTTCAAGTTTTTTTTGATCCATATCAGATGTGAAAACTTTAGCTCCAAAATATTGAGCTACTCTGGCTACTGTTTGACCTATTGTTCCAGCTCCCATAACAAATACTACATCATCTTTTTTAACATCTGCTCTTCTATTTGCTTGAAAACCTATAGAAAATGGTTCTATAAGTACACTCCTGTTAAATGGCATATCTTTATTAACTTTATAAGTTTGATAATCTTTTACTACAATCTTTTCACTAAATCCACCTTCAACATGTACACCTCTTACTTTAAGATTTTCACAAATATTTGGTCTTCCATTTTTGCAGTTTTTACACTCACCACAATTTATAACAGGATCAACTACAACCTTATCACCCTTTTTAAAATTTTTAACTTCTTTTCCAACTTCTTCTACAATTCCTGTCATTTCATGACCTATTACTCTGGGATATTTTGCCATAGGATTTGAACCTTTATATATTCCTACATCAGAACCACATATTCCTACAGCTTTGATTTTTATTTTCACATCATCAGGTTCTTTTATTTGAACTTCTTCTAAATCTACTATTTCTAAGTTTTCTACTTTATTAATCCTTACTGCTTTCATCGTATCCTCCGTTATTGATATCTTGAATTCTAGTATACTAGTACATTATTAGAATAGCATCAAAGTAAAACGATGTCAAGAAAAAAATATTTTTTTACATATTTCCTAAAATACAAACTATTCTGATATAATATAAGAGGTGATAAAATGAATTTTAAAATATTAGAAAGAAAAGATAGAGAAAAAACAAAAGACTATGTAATAAGAAATATGAGATACAATATTTTGTTTTTTAATTTAGTACCTGGTGAAAAAATAAGTGAAAATCAGATATCTGACCTTTTAAATTTATCTAGAACTCCTGTTAGAGAAGCTTTCATTGACTTAAACTCTAGCTTACTTTTAGATATAAAGCCACAAATTGGTACTTTTATTTCTTTTCTAAATATAGATATGTCAAAAGAACTGCTATTTTTCAGGTCAAGTTTAGAACAAAATGCAGTTATAGAAATATGTAAAAAAGGAAATTTAACACTTGAAAAAGAGTTTAATGAAATAATTGAAAAAGAGCAAATGTTACATCAAACTAATGATTTTGAAAAGTTAATAAAATTAGATAATAGATTTCACGAATTAATATTTGAAGAGCTAAATTATAAAAAAATCCCAAAAATAATAGAGAATAATACTTCATATCTTATAAGAATGAGAATATTAAGGTTAAAAGCTAATATTAGACAAACAAATTATATTGATGAGCATAAAAATATATTAGAGTTAATAAAAAATAACTCTCCAAAAGAAGCTTCCCGTTTAATAACAAGCCACATACTAGAACTTATAGATGATATGAAAATTCTAAACAACAAATATCCAGATTACTTTAATTAAAATCCAAAGTTCCGCAATTAACAAATCTTTGGACATCTAGAGACTTTGTAAACTATCCTATAATATTAGTCTATAATAAATCGTATTGGTGAAAGTAGATGATACTTTTAATAATGCGATTTTTTATTGAAAAAAGTATACTTATTTAATCATTTACATTTTTTATTAAGGCTATTTAATCCTATTGGTTTTAGAGCTTTTGTTAATTTTAGGACTATAATTTTTATGACTAGAATTTTAGTTTTAAGAAATCAAAAAGCAGGAAGTAGCATGTTCTACTTCCTGCTTCTTGATTGTGTTTATTTTTGTCTACCAAGACCATTTGATAAAGGACCATTCTTTCTTAAGAAATATTCAATTTTTTCTCCAAGTTTTTCTTCAAAATACATTTCGTATTTTTTTAAGATTTTGTATTTTTCTTTTTCAAAAGGAATCTTACCATATTTTTCTTTTAGAATTTCTTGTTTTTTCTCTATCCCTACGAATGTATCTGTTATTGAATTATCTAATAGCTGAATTAATTTATCATAGTCATTGTAATCGTGAGATATTAAAAAATTTTCTAATATTTTCCTATCTCTTTTTCCTATATTATCGTCTCCTACATATGCTTTGATATCTTTTATTATAAAAGAATGACTGATGGAAATTTTTGCAGGAAAAAAGTAGGCTTCATTACGAAGCATATAGAAGCTTTCCATTATCTGAGAAAGACCTGTTTTCCTTTTGCTTTTTCCTATATCATGAAGAGAGCCTATAGCGTAGGCAATATCTTTATCAAGCCCTATCTTATCTGCAATGTCTCTTGCACTTTTTCCTATAAGCTTTGAATGGGAAACCCACTCTCCTAAATTTTCATTACTTTCTATTAGGTAGTAGTGAATTTTATCTTTATTTGGAATATTTCCGTAATTTTTCTTATACATTTCTTCTTCCTATCTTTCCATAGGTGTAAATTTTCCCATCTTCACTTATAATCCTATAAGATTCTTCATTTTCTTCTTTTCCAATTTCTCCAAGAACAAAGTTCTTATCTCTAATTTCATTTTTATAGACTATATTTATATATCCTATATCTTGGTCTTTGATATCTGATATTTCCCTTATAAGGTCCATATAAGATGCATTATTTACATGACCATTTATGTCTATATCATTTTTTCTTATATAAATTTTTTGAGCTTCTTCAAAGTTTTTGGAATATTTTTGTCTTTTTCCTATATAAGCCGGTTCTTCTTTCCCATATGCTTTTATTAAAAAATCAGGAATTTTTATAGCTCTCATCTTGTTTAAATCAAAAAGTAAGAAAGAACAAAAAGCAAGTCCTATAGTTTCTCCATCTCTTTCTATAATAAAGTTTCTATTAGCATAAAATCTTTTCATATCTATGGCAAATGTTGTTATTTTAAGCTTATCACGTGCCTTTATAGGCTCATTTATTTTTATATCCCAAGAGTAGACTATCCATCTTTTATCTTTCATTAAATTCTTATCTTCTAGTTTATCTGCTTGGTCAAAGGATACTTCAAACATAAGTCCCAATAGATATTTCATTTTAAGATAGCCGTCACTATTTGTTAGAAAGTTTTCTATTATAAATTCTTTACTTGTTTTCATTTTTATCCTTTAATTTTCCCTTCTAAATATATTTATGAGTATTCCACAAGCCATTACAAGACTTATGCTAAGTACTAAGATTAAAAAGGCCTCCATAGACCTTGTTTTGTATCCTAAGATAATAAGTGATATTATAGTTGTTGATATTATCATAGATAAACCCATAAATATGAGTGCTTGACTTTTTTTATTTTCTACATTTTCATATGATTTTTTCTCTTCTATAGATTTCTGATTTATTAGCCTAAAATCACCATTTGAAAGTTGTCTTAATATGTTTAAGGAACTTTGTGGAAACTCCTTTATTAGTGAATATATATCATAAAGCTTTGGTCTTAGTCTATCTGATACAATTTTAGGATTTATTAATTTAAATACCATCTTTTTTGCTATTGGTAGAGCTAGTTCTATGAAAGATTCCTTGTAAACTAATTTTTCAATAAGACCTTCTAAAGTAAAGATTGTTTTGGCAAAGTTTGTAAGTTCCGATGGAATTTTAATCGAATAATCTACAAGTAAAGTATAAAAATCATTTATAAGGTCTGCAAGCTTAATTTGATTTAAACTAATTACCATATACTTATCCAAAAGTCTTTGTATTCTTTTCTCAAAGTCAGATATTTGCTTAGAATCAAATTCCAAAAGACCCATACCTATAATGGCATCAGTTATCATCTTTACCTCATTGAAGCTTGCTCCCAAAAACACTTTCATTATCTGATACCTGTAATTTTCAGAAAGACTTGCAACTATCCCAAAATCTAAAAGATAAATTTCAAGCTTATCATTTACGAATATATTTCCAGGGTGAGGATCTGCGTGAAAGTAACCATAGGAGAACATTTGATTTACATAAGCTTTAATGATATCTTCTCCTATCTTTTTTCTTATATCTGATCTTTTATTGTAGATAGATCTTACAGACTCTCCTTCTATGTATTCCATAGTAATGACTTTTCCCCTACAATAATCCTCATAAACATCTGGTGCCTTAAGATCATCATCTCGAGTGTTTAGGGCCCTATATTTTTTGATATTTTCTTTTTCTATATTAAAATCTATTTCCTTATTTAAAGAAATTTTAAATTCTTCTATTATCTCACCAAGATTAAATGATTTAATTCCTTCAAGTCTTCTTTCAAGCCTTTTATAAAGGTCTGTTATTATTTCAAGATCAATCCTAACTCTTTTATCTATATCTTTTCTTTGAACCTTTACCACAACTTTTTTCCTTGCTGACCCGACTTTAAGATAGGCCAGGTGAGTTTGGGCAATAGAGCCTGTAGCTAGAGGCTTTTTATCAAATTCATCGTAAATTTCTTCTATTTTTTTACCGAATTCATCTTCTATAACTTCTTTTATATGATCATAGTTTTCTTCTTTTACCTCATCTTGAAGTTTCTCAAGTTCATTTATTATATTTTCTGAGAATATATCTCTTCTAGTCGATAAGAGCTGACCAAATTTAATAAAAACAGGACCCAAGTCTTCGAATAATGTCCTAAGATTTTTGCCAAACCTATGTTCTCTTTCTATGTCCTTTTGTGTTTTGTCAGTTTTTTTCTTAAAAACTTCTCTTGCATCTATCAGTAGATTTAGGTTTAGAAATTCCCTAATTATATCAATCTTTCTTTTTTTATATCCCATTTTTTTCAACTTCTATTTTCAATTTGCTTTAATTTTATGTTATTTCTTTCCAAAAGTGTTAAAGCATAATCATCTACCCTATATGCATTTGAATAATAAATTTCCTTAATTCCTGCTTGAATTAGTGATTTAGTACAATTAAGACAAGGAAAATGGGTCACATAGCACTTGGCATTTTTGACTGATATTCCTTCTTTTGCACAATATAAAAGAGCATTCATCTCAGCATGGATTGTTGCTATACAGTGATCATCTCTCATAGTATGGCCCACCTCATCACAGTGAGGATTTCCCTTGATTGAGCCATTGTATCCAGTAGAAATTATTCTATTTTCACTATTTACTATTACACAACCTACATAAGCCCTATCACAAGTCCCACGCATAGCAACCATATGGGCAAGTTTTATGAAATATTCATCCCAAGTTAATCTATCTTTTGCCATAATATCACTCCTTAAACTATCTGTATATACTATTTTACCAAATTTGTAAGTAAATATCAGCAATTAAAGAGCTGTCTAAGAATTATTTCTTAAACAGCCCCATTTCATAATATTACTTTCATATCAAGTTCATCTTTTTCTGCTTTAAAATTTATATCAATCTTTTTTCCAACACTTTCTACTTCTATAATTTCTCTAATTATAGGATTTATTTTTGAAGATGATATTTCTTCTTTTTTGACTATTTCTCCATCATAACTTTTACAAGTTATATTTTCAGTGTAGTTTGATTTTGTACTATAGTCCGGATTTGGTCTTAGGTCATTTATAATATATTCTAAAATAATATAGGATTTATCCTCATTTATTTTATCTTTTGAAAGAATCTTTTCACTTGACAAGTCATTTTTTGAAATCTCTTCAGCTTTTTGAATTGATATTTCATAGAATTCCCCTAATTTTCCTGTCTTTATTGGCATATCAACAAACTTTTGCTCTATCTCTATTTTTTTATAATCTTGACTTTTTTCTTCATTTGAAGCTTCTTTCTTTTTTAAATTATTATTTTGACACCCTATCAGTAAGAAAAGACTTAGGAGAAGTAATATTTTCTTTTTCATCTTATACCTTTAATTTCAGCTTAAATAAGATATTAA
The DNA here is from genome assembly GCF_013371425.1 of Anaerococcus faecalis. Classification (NCBI taxonomy): domain Bacteria; kingdom Bacillati; phylum Bacillota; class Tissierellia; order Tissierellales; family Peptoniphilaceae; genus Anaerococcus; species Anaerococcus faecalis. Next base: position 28,255 of record NZ_JABVBA010000011.1, on the reverse strand, counting down.
ATATCTTTATAAATACATATGTGAGAATTATAAATATAAAGATATTTACAATTGAGAAGCCATCAAATACCGAATTTTGAAATATCAATGTCCCATAACTTGCTACAAGTAAAGTTATCATAACTTTTGCAAGAATTTCTATAGGCTTTATCATTATCATTATTCCAGAATTTTCTGTCTTAAGCCTATCTATAAGACTTAAGGCGATGAAAAATACTATTATTGAAAAGATTAATAAGCCCAAACGGCTCGCATTTGTACGGTCAAATTCATTAATCGGTCTAAGTATTGTCCTAATTACTGTATTTATCCTATTTCCTTCAGGAAATATCCTATCTATTATAGAATAGATTCCACCTTCCCATTCAAATCCACCTGTAAATATATTTTTAATATTTGCAAAGATTAAATCTAGAAGGTCTAGGAAGAATAAAAACATTACACTTAGACCAAAGTGACCTATGACATTTCCTGCAAGTATTCCAGTTGACATAAATATCACAAACATTACCAAAAGGTAGATAATATTTTTTAATATTGCTGGAATAAAGCCAAGTCCTATTTTTAATATATCAAAGTTAGATGTGCTTATAATCATATAAGAAAGGATAGATGATAGGATTGAAAAGATAAATATTATCCCACTTCCTATTAGAACTTTCATCAAAAAGTCTTTTTTTCTTGACCAAGGATACATCTTAGAGAATTCATAATAGCTTGTAGCATGCTCCATTGAAGTAAATAGAAAGGCTAAAGCTAGAACCAGAACAATTCCCAAGCCATCAAACATATACATATCCCTATTAAAAAGTAGTCCTTCCTTAGTGAACTTATAAGACTTTAAGCTACTTAGGTACTCTCCATTTTTTAAATTATACTCATCAAACTCTTTCTGTTCTTTTTCACTTGCCTCATTGTAATCAAAATCTTTATACTTATCAACTTCATATTTTTCAGAAAGCTCTTCATATAATTTTTCATTTTCATCGAAGAATTTCTTATCAATTCTTGTATCAAGACTATATTTTCTACCAGTTTCACCCATCAAATTAAGGTCATTTGCATTGGCAATTAAGGTCGAATGAGTAGAATCAAGTGAATTGTTTTGGATTATTCCTGTAAAAAGTAAGGCTAGTAAAAAGGTTAGTAATATCCAAAAACCATTTCTTTTTAAAAGAATTTGACCTTGTTTTTTTAAGTCTGTCATTATTTACTCCTTCCTTTCTCCCAATAAAAGCTATCTTCTATCTTTGAATCCAAGATGTCATATTGAACAATTGTTTTATTTTCATCTAAGATATTCCTTATATTGTCTTTATTTTCAAGTAAAATCACATAAACCCTACCCATATTAAACCTTAGGACAGAGTGGTTTAGGATAGCTTCATCGAGCTTATCTTTTACAACTATCTGAACTTTTATGAAAGAATTCTTACTCTTTGATATATTTCTAATCTTTCCATCTTTTGTTAGATATAGGCAAACATCAACAATTTTAGCTAATTCTTCAAGTTCGTGACTTGAGGCAAGGACAGTTCTTCCCTGATCCTTCATATCAAGAATATAAGAGATTATAAGTTCCTTATTTAAGACATCCATACCATCTAGGATTTCATCAAGTAGAACAATTCTAGCATTACTTGCTATAATCGCTAAAAGTCCAATAAGATTCTTATAACCTTTAGAAAAAGATCTCAAAGTTTTTTTACCATCTATCTTGTTTTTCTTAAGTTCTATTTTAAAAAAGTTATCATCAAAGTTTGGATAAAGTATTTTATAATAATCTTTAATCTTTAAAATACTATCATAGTCAAAATAATCAAACCTATCAGGCAAATATGCTATATTTTCAATTATATGCCTATCTTCTTTATAGCTTTTACCTAAAATTTTAAGACTCCCCTCGTCCATATTTAAAATATCCACTAAAATCTTAAGAAGTGTGGTTTTACCTGAACCATTTCTTCCAACAAGTCCATGGATTTGCCCATCTTCAAGATTAAAACTTAGCTTATCCAAGACTCTTTCACTTTCAAATGACTTAGATAAATCTTTTACTTCTAAAATCATATATCCTCCCTAGTTTTTTCATAAATTTCTTTAATCTTGTCAAAATTTATATTATATAGCTTACATTTTAAAAAAATTTGATATAGGTCTTTTATTATATTTTCCCTTTCATAATCAAATTTTTCTTCATCAATTGAAACAAAAGTCCCAAGTCCAGGTTTAGAAACTAAGATTCCCTCTTCCTTTAATTTGTTATAAGCCTTTTGTACTGTTGATTGATTGATAAGAAGACTTTTTGATAAGTCTCTTACACTTGGCATAGAATCTCCGTTTGCTAATATTCCCTTGGCTATCATAAGTTTTGTTTTTTCGACTATTTGCTCGTTTAAAGGAATCTCAGCTGAAAGATTTAAATCAAACATAGGCCCTCCTTTCTTCTTTTGATTGTGTGGTGTATGGTATATCTCCATACACTTCTTGATTTAATTATAACAGGTCTTAAAAAAAAGTCAAAAAAAAGACTCGATAAAAATCGAATCTTTTTTAAGCTCTACATCAAAGGAGCAAATGGTTTTGCTAGTATTGCCATTAATTTTTTGTTAAGTGGATATTTCTTTACATCTTCCATGCTCACTCTTTTTGATATGTCAAAGCATACTTTAAAATCATCAAGTATATCTGAAATTACTGGGTGATCATGAAGGTATACTCCACATTCGAAGTTTAAGTAAAGTGCCCTAAAATCCAGATTTACTGATCCTACTACCGCTTCCCTATGATCTGATACCCAAGTTTTAGCATGAATAAAGCCAGGTGAGTACTCGTATATTTTTACTCCTGCCTCTATTAATTTTTTATAATGGGACTTAGCTAAATAATAAGGAATTTTCTTATCTGGTATGGCAGGAAGAATCATCCTTACATCTATCCCCCTTTTTGCTGCAAAAGTCAAAGATTTCATCATCTCATTGTCAATAATAAGATACGGTGTCATTATATAACAATAGTCTTTGGCTGTATCTAGGATATGCATATAGACATTTTTAAAAAATCTTTCCTTTCTTATAGGATTATCTCCAAGTCCTACGACGTAACCTTCTCCATTTCTAGGATAGGTTTTTAAGTATCTTTTTAAATCTTCTTTCTCATCTGCATCCCATAATTGTAAAAACATTATAGTGAAAGTTTGAACGCAAGCTCCCCTTAGTCTTATAAAGGTATCTTTCCAATGACCAAATCTTTCTTCTACATTTATATATTCATCTGCTAGATTTACCCCACCTGTGAAAACTTCCTTGCCATCTATTACCAAGATTTTCCTATGATCTCTATTGTTATAGTAGGTAGATATGATTGGATAGATAGGCGAGAATACTTTGCATTTTATCCCCAAATTTTCCATTTCCTTAGGAAAATTTTTTGGAAGCCTAAGTATGGCATTTGTCCCATCATACATCAATCTTACTTCAACACCTTGAGCTGCTTTTTTGGTAAGTTCTTCAAGTATGGTTCCCCACATATAACCTTTATTTATTATGAAAAATTCTAAGAAGATAAAGTCTTTGGAACTTCTTATAGCCTCTATTATATCAGGCATAGCATCATCACCTACGCTATAATATTTAGCCTCATTATTATCAAAAACTGGGAAAGATCCATAATCATTTAGATATTTGACTAGCCTATAAAATTCCTTATCTTCTTTTTTTAAAGTTTGTACAAGTTCATCATCTACGGTGTGTAGGTAGTTTGTTTCTTCTTCGCTATCTATGATTGAGGATTCTTCTAACTTTTTTCCTATATCTATTCTCGATAAGATGAAAAATATAATTCCAAAACTTGGAATTACTGCTATTAGGAAAAACCAGGAGAGTTTTTGGTATGGATTTATATCCATAGATAGAATTACTAAAAGTGAGATTGCAGATAGTAACACTGATGATCCCAAAATTACCGTCGCATCTACTGATATGTAGTTAATTAAATAGAAAAATAGGAATATTTGCAAGCATATTATAAAGGCATAAATACCAACTCTAGAAAATATAAGACTTATTATTGAAGACTTAGTCTTTTTCACAAACCTATTTTTATTAAGGATTTCTTTTATTTTTTTGTATTTCTCTTTACTAATTTTAATATTATTCTTCATACTATAATTATAACCAATTGTGAGAAAAAATCCCATTTAATTGCTATTAATAATTTTTTACAAATATTATATATTCTGTCAAACCTTTATATTTCTTTAATATTTGCTTATTTTTTAAATAATCACTATAATGATAACATATAAAGAATTAAAAGGAGTTTTAATGGTAAAGAGAAGCGCTAAAAAGATTTTACTTATAAGTGATTTTTTATCCTGTGGAAATATAGGGGGCAATCTTGTTAGGGATGTGCTTTCTTTTTATACCTATAATGTTGATTTTGTTCCTACAGCTTTAATTTCAAATAAGTTTTCTATAAGTCCTATAGAAATTTCTATACAAAGTGATTATTTAAAAAATACCTTAAAGGTATTTAAAGAACAAGAAAAAAGCTATGATGCTATATTTATAGGTTTTATAAAAAAAGACCAGGTAGATATTATTAAAGACTTTGTAAAAGATTATAAGTGTCCGATTTTTCTCGATCCTATTATGGGAGACAAGGGTTCTTTGTATAAGTCTTTGGATGAATCTATAATAAGGGTATACAAGGATATTTTAGACGTAGCTGATATTATCTTACCTAATTTTACTGAAGCAAGCCTTTTGACTGATTATAAGTTTGACAATCCTAGGTCCCTTTTAGACTATTTTTCATCTTTTGGGAAAAAACTCATTATTACAAGTGTTAAAGAAGGAAATAAATTTTACATCTATGCTAAGGAATTTGATTTTATTAAAGTAGAATTTAAATACATATCCCATTCCTTTGGAGGAACTGGTGACTTGTTCGATGCCTTATTTATAAATTTCTACCTTGCTGGATTTAGCTTTATTGAATCTATAGAAAAAACTAGGATAATGATTGAGAAAATTCTCAAAAAGCAAATGGAAATTGATCCAAAGACAAGTGATATAGATATAGGAGAGATTTTTAAAAATATTTAGAAAGAATGGTGGTATTATTTTGATTAAGAATAAGTATGTTAAAAGGGCCATACAAATTGCCTGGCCTTCTGTATTAGAGTCGTTTTTTATTTCACTTGCTGGTATCATAGATACCTTTATGGTATCAGGCATTGGTTCATCCGCAGTTGCAGCTATAGGTCTTACAACTCAACCTAAGTTTATAGCTCTTTCATTTTTTATAGCTATCAGTGTTTCAGTATCAGCTTTGGTTGCAAGGCGTAGAGGTGAAGAGGATAAGCATAAGGCCAATCAAACTATGGTGACAGCTCTTATATTTGCTTTAATCTTGTGTATGATAATTTCAACTATTTTTGTTGTATTTACTCCATCAATTATAAGGCTTGCAGGCAGTTCAAAAGATACTCATGACTTGGCTGTAGATTATTTTACAATAATTATGGCAGGATTAATCTTTAATGTAATATCTATGACTATAAATGCAGCTCAAAGGGGTTCGGGAAACACACAAATAGCCTTTACTACTAATGTAGTCTCCTCTATTGTAAATATTTGTTTTAACTTTTTACTAATTAATGGAAACTTTGGTTTCCCAAAAATGGGAGTTGCGGGTGCTGCTCTTGCTACTGTTATAGGAACTTTTGTAGCAGCACTTATGTCCATATCTTCCCTATTTAGGAGAAGTTCATTTATGTCATTTAGGTTAATAGTTAGAGATAAGCTTCACTTTTCAAAAGCTATTTTTAAAGAGATATTAGGACTTGGTTCAAATATATTTGTTGAAAATATAGCAGCAAGGATTGGATTTTTAGTAACAGCTATTACAGCTGCAAAGCTTGGTACAGATCAATTTGCAGCTCATAATATAGGTATGAACCTACTTTCCTTATCATTTTCATTTGGTGATGGTATGCAAGTTGCTGCGGTTGCACTAACGGGTAAAGCTTTAGGTGCAAAGCTTAAAAAGGATGCTGTTATATATGGAAAAACTTGTCAACAAATAGGTCTAACTATTTCTGTTATAATATCAATTATTCTTGTTCTTTTTAGGAAAAATATCTTTATGATGTTCTTTGATGATCCTCATATAATTGAAATGGGTTCAATCATAACATTCTACTTAATATTTATAGTGATATTCCAAATATCTCAAATTATATTTGGAGGATGCCTAAGAGCTGCAGGAGATGTAAAATATACTCTTGCAGTAAGTCTTATTGCTATAACTTTAATAAGGTCAGCGGCCACCCTATTTTTTGTAAATGTTTTAGGTCTTGGACTTCAAGGAATCTGGATGGGTGTTTTAGCAGACCAAGCCTCAAGATTTTTAGGTTTGTGGCATAGATTTAGACAAGGTAAGTGGGTTGACTTAGAAATATAAAATATTTATTATTATTAATCATATTAGCTAATTTGGAATAAAGTTCCACTAATATTTGAATTTTTTATTAATTCAGGTATATTATAATTGCTATCAGGAATGTAAGGTAGCAATATAATTTTAGGGGGATTTAAAAATGAAAATTAAAAAAGTATTACCAGTATTAGCATTATCAATTGCACTAGTTGGATGTGGAAACTCAAACAATAAAAAAGAAGAACCAGCTTCTACAACAACAACAGAAACAACAGCTCCAGCATCAAATGATGCTAAGTCAAATGATAAATCAAACGATAAGTCAAAGACTAAATCTGATGATAAATCAAATGCTAAATCTGATGACAAATCAAACGATTCAAGCAAACCAGAATCAAATGATGCTAGCTCAAATAAGTAATAAGTAAAAAAGAAAAAATCTATTGCAAATTAATGCAATAGATTTTTTTATACCTAAAAATCAAAAATCACCGTATATCTCAACGATGATTTTTATATTAATTTAGTTTTTTATCTGTAACTTAACAGTTGAAGTTAGTACATCTGAGTAACTGTAAGATACAGTTCTTTCTGTATTAAAATCATTATTTACTTTTATTGTAAAAACACTTGGGAAAGCGTCTAAAATCACACCATTTTTTGTGACAATTCTTTTCCTACCTTTATCAGCTTTAAGTGTAACTTCCTTACCTACATTTTCTTCAACAGCTGTCCTTATTTCATTTACTGATTTAAATTCCATATATCCACCTTCCATGCATTTGTAACTATTATACTATAGAAAGCATAAATTGTCAAATCAGCTTAATATTATACGACAGATTAAATATATTGTCAAATGTTTTTATAAAATGCTTTATATGCTGTAAATGTAGAGTAAAAGTCAGCTTTTGAGATTAGTTCAATTGGTGCATGCATGGATATAACTGGTGTCCCACAATCTACTACATCCATTCCATATTCTGCAAGTATATAAGCTATAGTTCCACCACCACCTTGGTCAATCTTTCCAAGCTCTCCTGTTTGGTAAATAACTTTCTCTTTATTAAAGGCAATACGTACTTCTGAAAGATATTCTGCATTAGCATCATTTGAGCCACCTTTTCCACCTGAACCTGTATATTTAGTTAAAGCTACACCATGAGATAATTGGGCTGCATTTTGGCTTTCTGTGGCATCAGGAAAATTAGGATCGTCAGCAAGAGTAACATCTGCTGAAAGTACCTTAGAATTTTTTAAGGCTCTTTTGAAAGTCACTAAATTTACTGCTTCTTTTAAATTCATCAGCTCAAGTAGGGTATTTTCAAAAAATTGTGATGTCATGCCTGTAGCTCCAACAGAACCTATTTCTTCTTTGTCTACAAAAAGCCCAACTAGAGTTTTTTTAGTTTCCTTTATATCAAGTAAGGCTCTTAAGGCCGCATACGAACACACCCTATCATCATGTCCATGAGCTGCAATCATTGACCTATCAAATCCAACTTCTCTTGATTTTCCAGCTGGAACTACTTCAAGTTCTGCTGTAATGAAATCTTCTTCTTCAATATTGTACTTATCATTTAATATCTTTAGGATATTTTTTTTAACTGGATTGTCATCCTCATTTTTTAAAGGTCTGTTTCCAACTATGATTGAAAGTTGCTCTCCTGTTACAACATCTTTAGCAGCTTTTGTAAGTAATTCTTTTGATAGGTGAATTAAAAGCTCTGAGATGAAAAATACAGGTTCATCTTCTCTTTCTCCTATAGAAATATCTATTTTTTCACCATCTTTTGTAAAGACTACACCATGTAGGGCAAGCGGGATGTTTGTCCAATGGTATTTTTTTACTCCACCATAATAGTGGGTCTTAAGATAGGCAATTCCATTATCTTCTTTAAGTGGAACTGGCTTTAAATCAAGCCTAGGTGAGTCTATATGACCTCCTACTATAGAAAGACCCTTACTGAAATCCTCACTTCCTATATGAAACATAGCTACTGCTTTGTTTTTATTTATAGCATAAACCTTGTCCCCTGCTTGGAGTTTTCCGTCTTTGATTTTTTCTTCGATATCAACATAACCATTTTCTTTGGCATATCTTACAATTTCACTACAAGCAAGCCTTTCAGTTTTTGCAACATCAAGAAAATTCATATAATCTTTTGATAGATTCTCTAATTCTTTTTCTTCATCTGTTGTAAGATTTTGCCAAACATTTTTTCTCTTATACTCTGTCATGATTTCTCCTAAATTAATTTCCAAATATTTTTAGTATAGGTCATTGGATCTTCTATTTCTAGTCCTTCTAATAATTTTGCTTGGTCAAATAAGATATTTGTCAATATTTTTAATTCATTCTCATCTGCCTTTTTGAGTAGGTCATAAGCCTTAGAATTCTTATTTATTTCAAGAACTTTTTGAGCTTTGATATGAGGAGCATTTTCTTGCAATTTTAGGGTTTTCTCCATTTCTATAGAAACTTCACCCTTTTGCTTAATCATAGATATTACTTCATCAGATAGATTTTCAGATATCTTTACATCAACTACCTCATCTGGTAAAATTTCTTTCATCTTTCCTATAAGATCCTTGTCATCTTCTGATTCTTCTTCATTATCTTCTACTTGACTTATAGACTTAAACTCTATGTCCTTGTATTTTCCTAGCATCTTTATTAAGAATTCATCAAGCTTTTCATAAAGTAGAAGTACATCACAGTCTTTGTCAACTGATTTGAGGGCTGGTGATTCTTTTATTTTTTCCAAACTTTCTCCAACCGCATATAATATACTTTCATCAGTTGATTTCATATTTTCCTTGTATTCGGAAAGTGAAATTAGCTTATCTTCATTTCTTGAATAAAATAGAAGTAAATCTTCTAACTTATCCTTTTTTGCTCCGTATGATTCATATATAGCGACTTTAATATTGTTCCCAAATTCTTTGAAGAAAGTTTCATATTTTTCCCTGTCATTGTTCATTAAGTCTAGAAGATGAGATTTTATTCTCTTGTTTATTTGTTTGGATATAAACCTAAGCTCTCTTGTTTGTTGTAGGGTTTCTCTTGATATATTAAGTGATATATCATCACTTTCTACAACTCCCTTGGCGAAGGCAAATTCATCATCTAAAAGATCTTCATGTCTTTCTTTTATTTTTACACCATTTGAGTAAAGCTCAAGCCCTTTTTGAAAGTCTTTTGAATAAAAATCAAAAGGAGCCTTTCTTGGTATATAGATAATTGCCTTAAATCTAACCGCACCTTCTATGTCTAAATGAATCCATGAAAGTGGATCATCAAATCCATATCCTTGATCCTTATAGAAATTTATATATTCTTCATCTTTTAAATCTTTTTTATTCTTCTTCCAAATTGGAATTTCTGAATTTAGGACTTCAACTTCTGTATATTCTTCATATTTTGGATTTTCATCAGTGGAGTCTTCAGCCTTTCTAGACTTTGTAACTTCCATTTTTATAGGATATCTAATATAGTTGGAATATCTTCTTACAAGTTCTTTTATTTTATATTGGTCAATGTAGATGTCATAATTTTCATCTTTAGTATTCTCTTTTAAGAATAGGGTAATCTCTGTACCTTGGTCCTCTTTTTCTGAATCTTCTATTTCATAGTTTTCAGCATTTTCACTAATCCATTTATGAGCTTTGTCATCTTTTTTGGAATTTACTACAATCTTATCACTTACCATAAAAGCCGAATAGAATCCTACACCAAATTGTCCAATAAGATTATCTATATTTTCATCTTTGACATTTTTTTTGAATATCTCAGTTCCTGATTTTGCTATAGTTCCGAGATTTTCTTCAAGTTCAGTTTCATCCATTCCTATACCAGTATCTTTTATAGTAAGACTTCTCTGATCCTTATTTGGTATAATTTCTATATAATAATCACTTTTATCAACATTTTTATCTGATTTTAAATCTTTATAATATAATTTATCAATAGCATCTGAAGCATTTGAAATTAATTCTCTAAGAAAAATATCCTTATTTGTATAAATAGAATTAATCATTAAATCCATAACTTTTTTAGCTTCAGCTTTAAATTCTTTTTTCATAAATCCTCCTTAGCACTTTACTCTTTCGACTGCTAATATTATACTAATACTTATATCTTTTTCAATTGTTAATCTATTTCAAGTCTTTTGAAAGTTTAAATATTTCAACTTGAATTTTAATTTGCTCTTTTTTTAAATTTTCTAGTTCATCTTTTCTAGTATGCTTAATTATTAAAGCCTGAAAGAAATTTGCCATGATAAAAATAAGAACAAAAACTATAATTTTAGCTTGATTTGGAAGATTAAAAAGATTTGATACTAATACAAAGACTATAGCTGTAAGAATAGATTTAATAAAAAATAAAAGGAAATTCCCCTTATTTGATAATTCAATCATTTTTTCATCTATTTTTCTAAGTTCTTCTCTTAGTTCATTTATTTGATTTAATTTTTACTTATCCATAATAACTCCTAAGTAAATTGTACTCCAATCCATAGTAAAATGCTTTGATTTTTTATATATCTTATAGTAAAATGTATCTATACTAAAGGAGGGTTATTTATGGCTTTAGAAGAGAAAAGAAAAGAAAAGGTAGAAATTACACACGATATGTTAATCGGTGATATAATACAAGCAAAACCAGAATCAATAAATAAATTCCTACAAGTAGGAATGGGTTGTATAGCATGCCCTTCATCATTATACGAAACCCTTGATGAAGCTTGTATGGTACATGGACTAGATCCTGATTATATGCTTGAACTTTTAAATAATTAATAAAAATCAGCTGACTTTATAATCAGCTGATTTTTGTTTACTTGTTTTTAATTTTCAAAATATTTTCTCCACTTATTATCATAAGTCCATTTATAATCCCCTCTTAAAGATCCATCCTTATACTTATCAAAATCTTTTAAAATCTTTCTATAAGTATTACTCATTATAATAAGTGCTATAACATTTGGTATTACCATAAGAGCATTGGCTGTATCGGCAACACCCCATGCGAATTTAAGACCACCGATAGAACCTAGATAACAAAATCCAATATAGGCATACTTAAAAATTTCTGACAACTTACTTGAACCAGTAAGATATTTTACACATCTTTGACCATAATAACACCATGATACAGCTGTTGTAAAAGCAAAAAGAATAAGGGCTACAGCTACTATATATTTCCCTAGAGGAAGAACTTTTGAAAAGGAATGAGCTGTTAAGGCTGCACCTTGAAGTTCTGGATTTTTCCAAAGTCCACTTGTTATAATTACTAGGGCTGTCATGGTACATATTATCATTGATGATACAAAAACTTCTACAGCTCCCCACATACCTTGTCTTATAGGATGGTCTGTATGGCTTGTGGCATGGGCCATAGGAGCTGTTCCGAGACCTGCCTCATTTGAAAAAATCCCTCTTGCTAGTCCCCATCTTATAGACACAAGAATTCCTCCTCCAGTAAATCCACCAATAGCTGATGATTTAGTAAATGCACTTATAAAAATTTCTTTAAAAGCTGGCAGTAATTTATCTATCTGAAGAATAAGAATTAAAATACAACCCAAAATATAAAAAATTGACATAAATGGAACTATCTTTGCCGCAAAAGCTCCTATTCTTTTGATACCTCCAACTATTACTAGAAACATAAATACTAAAATTATTATTCCAGTTATGTATAGGGGTAAACCTGTAATGCTATTAACTGATTCAGAAATTGAGTTAGACTGAACTAGGGCACCTGTACCAATTATTGCAATGAAGGCAAAAAAAGAAAAAAGTTTTGCTAAAAATTTAGATCCTGCACCTTTTGATATATAATACATAGGACCACCAATGAGCTTACCATCATAATCATTTTCTCTAGTAGCTACAGCCATCGACACTTCAACCATCTTTGTAGTCATACAAATAAGGGCTGCAATCCACATCCAAAATATAGCACCAGCACCTCCAAATTCAATAGCTGTTGCAACTCCAACTATATTCCCAGCTCCTATTGTTCCAGCAAGGGCAGTTGATACAGCCTGGAAGGGAGAAATTGAATTTTTATCACTTTTTGAATCTTTAAAAAGTCTTCCAAATGTATTTTTAAAAATATATGAGAAGTTCTTAAAGACCCAAAAATCAGATTTTATTATAAGGTAAATTCCTCCAAATAAAAGTACAACAATCATTGGATATCCCCATAAAAAGTTGCTTAGTTCTGTATTTATTTTTATAATTCTATCCATTGTTTCCATCCTTTTTAATTAAAAACTAATATTTTTATTATAAAGCAAAATGAAAATTTTAAAATCTTTTTTTATATTATTTCTTTAGACAAAATAAATAATTTAAATATTTTTTAAATAAAAAAAACTCTTGCAGTAAATTTTCTTTGCTGCAAGAGTATCATTATTTTTTATATATTCTTGGAACTCTTTTACTTACTGAGGTCATAAGCTCATAAACTATGGTATCAACCTTATTTGCTTCTTCATATATATCTGAATAAACTATTACCTTATCTCCAACTTTGCAATCTAATCCGGTAATATCAACCATAACTTGATCCATACAAACCCTACCTACTACCTGACAAGGCTTTCCATTTATAATCATTGTTCCACAATTTGAGAATTTTCTAAAGTAACCATCAGCATAACCGATAGATATAGTGGCAATTTTCATATTTTTAGGTGCCTTAAATGTTCTCCCATAGCTAATATAAGTCCCTTTTTTAACTTCTTTTATAAATGACACACTTGAATATAATTCAAAAGTTTTTTTAATTTCTATCTGATTTAATTCTCTCATATAATCAGATGGATATATTCCAAATAAACTTATTCCACTTCTTACCATATCCTTTGTAATATTGTGAGCTATTGCTGATGCATCATTTGAAATATGTACAAATTTAAAATCAAAGTCATTCTTTACTTTATCTATTATCTTATTGAATGTTTCATACTGAAACTTAGTATAAGACTTATCTTCTTCATCAGCAGTAGAAAAATGTGAGAAAGCAGATATTATATCTATATTATCTAGTTTTTTAAGCTCTTTTATCTTATCAATTTCAAAATCTCTAAAGCCAATCCTACTATGTCCTGTATCAAGAGCTAAGTGACCCTTTATTTTATTATCAATACAACTATTAATAGCCTTAGCTAAGTCCAAATCATAAATTGCTATATCAATATTATATTTTATGCATTTTTCTATATTTTCTACTGGAACATATCCAAGTATCAATATAGGAGTATCGATACTATTTTCTCTTAATTCTATAGCCTCAGAAAGTCTTGCTACAGCTATATAATCTATATCCCCCTCTATTTCTTTGGCAATTTTTACAGCTCCTAACCCATAGGCATCTGCTTTAAGAACTGCACAAAACATAGCATCCTTATCTAAATTTCTCATAGCATTGAGATTGTATTTTATATTACTTAAATTGACTTCTAAATAAGTTTCCACAAGTATTACACCTTCTATCCTTCTCTGTTATAAATAAATTTTATTATCTAATAAAGTAAAATAGCAAATTATTCTATTAAAAATATGTATAAAAAACCGAGACAAAGCACTTTATTAAAAAAAAGCAAATTTCTAATCTTACTTCAAAAAATAAGTCGGATAAATTTCTATACAATTATCAGTTAACTAATAACTTTTATATTTTTATTCTATTATTTAACCATCCTATTTGCAACTAATATTTTGCTTGTAATATAGAGTAATCCTTATTTTTGCTTAAATTTTTCTATAAAAAACCACTTGTCCCCTATAGGAACAAATGGTTAATTCGTGATGCCATCCTATACTTAAAGCTTTCGATTTTCTATCAGATAATTACAAATCCTATTTTTATAGATGAAGAAAGCAACTCAGTTACTTTCTTCAGCTCTCATTCATATCTCCATTCATCCTTACTCATCCTATAAGCTTCCAACCATATGCTTATTTTCTTTAAAGCCTTGTAGGGATTTCTTACTTCTAATCATAAATTTCATATTTAATTATCTATACAAATCTTTTATTATAAAGTCCTAAAATTTTGTCAAAGAATAAACCCACTATTATATTTACTGCTGCTGTTGGTATAACTAGAGCTAAAAACATAGCTGGCACTCCAACGCCTTTAGGAAGAGCTCCTGCTAAGTTCATTAAAAATAAAAATATAAGTCCAGAAAGACATGTTCCTAAAAAGTAAAGTGCTCCTTTTGATACTAGACTTCCTATTTTATTTTCAGCTATAAATTTACTTCCTGCATAAACAAATAAGCTTGAAATGACCTTATCTACAAAATTCGGAACAAATCCACCTGGAGCACTTGTTGTAATTCCAGCAAGGATTCCACCAGCAACACCTACTGCTAAGGCTGTTTTAATATCTTTATTTGCAATTATTATAGTAAATACGCAAACTAACATAAAATCTGGTTTTACCATATTTACGAAACCTGGTATAAGGTGAAGTATTGTTCCTATAGCTAAAAGTATAGCTGACTGTGTAATTGTTCTTGTTTTCATTATAAACTCCTTTTTTCCTAATATTTAAAAATTCCCAATAAAAAACCACTTGCTCCTATATTAGGAGCAAATGGTATAAATTCGCGGTGCCATCCTACTTATGCAAAAAAATCTGCACATCTTTATTCTGATACTAATCATAATAACTTTCATATCATATCCCTATAACGCGGGAAACGACTCGGCTACTATATTCACCTCGCACTCTCAGATCCATTCAGTCTTAGTTCCTTACTTGTTTCCACCACACACAAGCTCTCTATAAAAGAATTGTAAAACTTACTTACTTCTGATCAAAGTTTTAAAATAATCTAAAACTAATAACTTATAAGTTATTATGATTATATATCCATTTTTAGGATTTGTCAAATTAATTTACTATCTTTAAAATTCTATATAATTTCCCATAAATTCAAAATCATCAGCTTCCTTTTTCAATATATCTAAAAGTACTCTTACCTTCTTTTCTCTTATATTTCCATCAAAGTCAAAATAAAAAATAAATTTAAAGTCTGAACCTGGTATAGGACTTGACTCAAGTTTAGTCATATTTATACCTAAAATTTTAAAAAATTCTACTATTTCTATAAGAGATCCCGGTTTATCTAGGGCCTTTAGTCTTATGGAAATTTTGTTTGAATTTTCAAAGATTTTTATATCCTTAGCTACAATAATAAATCTAGTGTAGTTGTTTTCTTCATTTTGGATATTCTTATCAAGTATTTTTAATCCATACTCTTTTGCTGCAAATTTGCTAGCTATGGCTGCCTTACTCTTATCATTAGATTCTTTAACATACTTTGCAGAAAGAGCTGTATTAAAATACTCATTTTCCTTAAAGTTTCTTTCATAAATATAGTCCCTACACTGACCCAGTGCTTGGGGATGAGAATATACTTCTTTTATATCAGCTAAATTTGCATCTATATTTCCAAGTAAAAAATGATTTATGTCTAGCTTAAATGACCCAATAATATAAAAATTTCTCTTAAGCATAAGATTATAAACTTCTTTAACAGATCCATAAGATGAATTTTCTAATGGTAAAATTCCATACTGAGATTTTTCTTTTTCTATGCTATCTAGAATTTCTGAAAATCTCTTAAAATAAGAAATTTTCTTATCTTCAAAAATTATATTTGCAACCTGATCTGCATAAGAGCCCTTACATCCTCCTACTGCAATTTTACCTTTTTTAATAAAAGGATTTTTTGAAAGTTTTTGATATATTTTTTTTGAAAATTCTCCATCTTCTTTTGAAAGAAGTATATATTGATACCTATCTTTTATAATATCTTCAATTTCTTTTAGCTTATCTTCAGAAAATCTGTCTATGTTATTTTTTAAGTCATATATATATTTATAAGTCATTTAAGAAGTCCAATATTGTAAGGGCCATTATAGATTCTGCTATAGGTGGCGTTCTTAGGGCAAGGCATGGATCATGACGTCCCTTTATTACAAGCTCTTTTTCTTTTTTTTCTTTTAAGGAAAATGACTTTTGAGGAAGGGATATTGATGCTGTAGGCTTGAAAATAAGATCAAATACCACAGCCTCACCATTTGTAATTCCACCTACAACACCACCTGCATGGTTTGTTTTAGTCCTTACTTTTCCGTCTATTATTTCAAATTGATCATTATGTTCTGACCCTCTCATTTTAAAAGAGTCTAAGCCATCTCCAAAAGAAACTGCCCTAACTGCTGGAACTCCATAAGAAAGGTAGGCAATCCTTGATTCAAAAGAATCGTAGTTTGGATCTCCAAGACCTTTTGGAACTCCTGTTGCAAAAACTTGACAGATTCCCCCAACCGAGTCAAGATTTCCCCTTACATCTTCAAGTAAGACTCTTATCTCTTTTTCCTTTTTTTCATCAAGAACTGCAATTTCTTTGTTCTTTATTTTATCAAGCTCATCCATAGGAGGATTTAGCAGAGATATTTTCCTATCTTCTATTCCTCCTATATTTTTAAGTCTAGCATGAATTTTTATACCTTTTTTTTCAATTATTTGCTTAGCAATACCTCCTGCAAGGCAAAGCGGAGCTGTTATACGACCTGAAAAAGGTCCTGATCCATTCATATCCAAATCTTTTCCATATTTTATAAGGGAAGTGTAGTCAGCATGAGAAGGCCTTGGTACATCTATTAAGTTTTTATAGTCTTTTGAAAGATAATCTCCATTTCTTATAATCCCTACTATGGTCTTGGATACAATTTTATTGTCTATTACACCAGATAAAAACTCAGGTTTATCTACTTCTTTTCTCTTTGTAGTATATTTAGACTTTCCCGGAGCTCTTCTTTGCATAAAAGTGCAAAGTTTTTCATAGTCTATCTCAAAGCCCGGTTTTATATCATCCATTACTACCCCAATAAAAGATTGGTGACTTGAGCCAAATATAGTTGTCTTTAAATTTTTTCCAAAGCTTTGGGTCATTTATTTCTCCTATAAGCTTTTTCTTAATTCATGAATTTGTTTTGTTGCCTTTAATAGCATATCAAACTCATCTGGAATGATACATTGAGCTCCATCCGAGAAGGCCTTAGCTGGATTTTCATGTACTTCTATCATTAGTCCATCTGCTCCAACTGCAACTGCAGATAAGGATAAGTCTCTTACATATCTTGCTATTCCTGCCGCATGGGATGGATCAATAATTACTGGAAGGTGGGTTTTTTCGTGTAAGAAAGGTACAGCTGTTACATCAAGGGTATTTCTTGTTGCTGTTTCAAATGTTCTTATTCCTCTTTCACATAAAATAACCTTGGTATTTCCATTTGACATAATATATTCAGCAGCCATTAAAAGCTCTTCATAAGTTGCTGAAAGTCCTCTCTTAAGTAATATAGGTTTGTCAGTTTTCCCAAGTTCCTTAAGTAAGTCAAAATTTTGCATATTTCTTGCTCCTACTTGAAGGATATCTATGTCATCAAAGTATTTTAATTGATTTATTTCCATTATCTCAGATACTAAGGCAAGTCCTGTTTCCTTTTTAGCAGATACTAGGTAGTCTATAGCTTTTGGACCATAGCCTTGGAATGAGTATGGGCTAGTCCTTGGTTTGAACGCTCCACCCCTAAGTATCGTAGCTCCTGATTCTTTTATTTTTTTTGCAATTGATACAATTTGCTCTTCGCTTTCAACAGAGCATGGACCTGCCATATATACAAAAGTACCTCCACCAATTTGAGTTCCATTATTTAGTCTTATTATTGTATCTTCTGGGTGAAATTTTCTATTTGCTTTTTTGTATGGTTCTTGAATTCTTATAACATCATCTACAACCTCTTTTGATTTCATATCATCTTTTGATACTTTTGATGTATCTCCTAAAAGACCAAGGGTAGTAGTATTTTCTCCAACTGCAGTGGATACCTTAAGCCCCATATCTTCAATTTCTTTAATTAGTTCTTCTATTTTTTCTTTTTTTACTCCATTTTTTAGTTTAATAATCATATTCTTTTCCTCCAAATTAAATAAAAAAAGCTTCTTGGCAATCTACCAAGAAGCTAAATTCAAAACTTAAAGTGTTTTTGGATTTTGCACATGATAAATAGCCTTACTCTTATTAAAAGTAAAGTAAAAAAAGTAAAAGCTATATTGTACAAAATTTATGGTTTTCATTACTTTAATCTCCTCTAAGTTTTAATTGAAATCATTATAGCATGATTTTCCTAAAAAGTAAAATTAATTATTATGGCTATTTACAATTGCTTCAGTAATTTTGGGTATAACTTGTTTCTTTCTTGAAAGAACTCCAGGAGCTGATATTGTACCATTTTTAACCTTATTTCCAAAAACATTTTCTATATCAGATAAATAATTACCTACAACTAAAAGTTCAGAT
Source organism: Anaerococcus faecalis (assembly GCF_013371425.1). Classification (NCBI taxonomy): domain Bacteria; kingdom Bacillati; phylum Bacillota; class Tissierellia; order Tissierellales; family Peptoniphilaceae; genus Anaerococcus; species Anaerococcus faecalis. The sequence continues at coordinate 9,413 of NZ_JABVBA010000011.1, read as the reverse complement.
TTTTTATTAAATATATCTGTAAGAACCAAGACAAAGGTGTTTTCTCCTTTTGAACTAATTTTCTCTTTCATCAGCTCTTCTAATTCTTCCTTTATAGGCTCAAGCTCTTCTGGATTCATAGTCATAACCTGACCTACCCTAATCTTATCTTCACCTATGGTAAAGGCCTTTACATCACCTTCTATCAAATCTTCTGGAGACTTGTTTTTTAGACTTGTACCTGCCTTAAACATCTTCATAGCAAAATCTTCTTCATCAAGGTCTGCTATTTTTGTAAGTCTTTTTAGAATTCTCTTGTCTGTCTCTGTAGTTGTAGGCGATCTAAACAAAAGGGTATCTGAGATAATAGCTGCAGAAAGAATGCCTGCAATATCCTTTGATGGCCTAATTCCTGATTCAAAAAACATCTTTGCAACTATTGTTGCGGTTGAACCTACAGGTTCTGCCCTAAAGAATAGGGGTGAATTTGTAACAACATTTGCCACCCTATGATGGTCTATTATCTCTACTATTTCAGCATAATCTATGTCATCTATTGACTGATTACGTTCATTGTGGTCGACTAGGATGAGTTTTTTCTTATCATCTGTTATAAGATGGTATCTAGAAATTGCACCTAAAACTCTCCCCCTAGTATCAAGGATAGGGTAGGATCTAAATCTTGTTTTACCCATAAGCTCTCTAACAGTATCTACAGTATCATCTGGTGTAAAATATACAATATTTTCTGTACTCATAACATTTGCTATAGGAATGGACATTGGAAGAAGCCTTGCCGTCATGAATGTATCATACTCTGTAGAAATTATTGTTATGTGATTGTTCTTAGCCATTTCCTTTAAATCTTCACTAATATCTGAGCCATTAGTTAAGATTATAAGAGATACATTTCTTTCTAATAAATACTCTTGAGCTTCTCTCCTATTTCCTGTGATTACAAGATCTCCATCACCAATCAAATCATTTTGTGGAGAATCTTTCTCATTCATGGCAAATACCATCATCTTTCCTGTAAACTCTCTTGGATTTTCAGGATTTACTATAACCTTAGCTGATAACACATCAGCAATATTTTCTAAAGAAGTATGAGTTCTTCCTATTATCTTATCATCCCAAACTTCCATATATGAATGGGTGAGATTTGAAAGACTTGCTACTCCTATAAGTTTTTCTCTTTCATCTACTACAAAAAGCGAGTTAAGCTTATTTTCTTGAATGATTGACCAAGCATGTCTAATTGGCAAAGATTCATCCACATTATAAGAATTATCGTAATTTATATCCTTTATTTGAAGTTTCATTGAATCCTTGAATATAGGTGCCTTCATTCCAAAATAATCTAGGACAAATTGAGTTTCTTGATTTATATGTCCAAGCCTTATTGGTATGGCATTTGTTTCTCCTAGCCTATTCTTTAAATTAGCATAGGCAAGAGCCGAGCATATAGAGTCTGTATCTGGATTTTTATGCCCTGTAATATATACTGTATCTTTCATAATCACCTCTTAATTTTCATTAAATCTTACCCTAACTAAGTCAATTTTATATCTTTCAACCTTTTCACATATAAGGGTAATACCTGAAACTTTTACCAAATCACCAGCTTTAGGTAACCTATTTAAATAATCTATAACAAGACCACCAATAGAATCGTTCTTTACTTCTTGTAAATTTTTGTTGAAATAATCATTGAAGTCATTTATATGCATACTAGCTTCAATTATAAATTCATTGTCGGAAACTTTATAGATTTTCTCATTATTTAGGTCATATTCATCATAAATATCACCAACCAGCTCTTCTACTATATCCTCTATGGAAACAAGACCTTCTGTTCCACCATATTCATCAACTACAATTGCAAGGGAAACATTCATCTTCTTCATAGACTTAAACAAATCAATAATATTCATATTCTCATAGGCATAGTAGGTTTGTCTTAACATATCCTTTAATTTTGGATCTCTTCCTTCTGCTATAAAGGTTACTATGTCTTTCATATGAAGAACACCTACAATATTATCAATGCTTTCTCCATAAACTGGAATTCTTGAATGTTTACATTCTATTAAAAACTCATCTAACTCCTTCTTGCTTGAATCAATTGAGATAGTTTCCATGTTAGTCCTCGGAGTCATTATATCTGATGCAAAAGACTGACCAAAGTCAAATACATTATTTATAATTTCACTTTCTTCGTTATTTAGGACACCTTGCTCTTCACCAACATCTACTATGGTCTTTAAGTCTTCTTCTGTAACCTGGTTTTTATCAACACCCTCATCTGACATAATCTTGGTTAAGTACTTTGTGAAAATTCCCAACAAAAATACAAGTGGTTTTAATATTAGTGATATAAAATAAATAGTTCTTGCAAATCTAAGGGCAATTTTTTCACTATTTATTTGAGCTTCCATCTTTGGAGTAATTTCACCAAAAATAAGTACTGTTATAGTAACAATAACTGTTGATATTGCAGCTCCTGCTGCCCCAAATATATCTGTAAAAAATAAAGTTGCTATAGTAGTAGTAAGTATGTTTACTATATTATTCCCAACTAGGATAGTTGTTATTGTGTTTTGGCTATCTTCCACTAATTTTTTCAAAAGACTAGCATTCTTAACTTCTTTTTCTTCAAGCTGCCTTAGTTTAAATTTGTTAATCGATGTAATAGCTGTTTCTGATGATGAAAAAAATGCAGATAATAAAATACCTGTAATCATAGCTATAAGTTCTATAATGTTTTTTGTCGTCAAAACGCCCTCCTTAACATACATTATAATAGAAGGCTATAAAAAAATAAAGTGATTAAATTAAAGCAATTATGGTATAATATGTGCCGTAAAATACTTAAGGAGGTATTAATGGTAAAGAATCAAAATTCACTTGCCGAAAGATTTTTTAAGCTCAAAAAAAATGGCAGTGATGTAAAAACTGAAATTATGGCAGGGATTACTACCTTTATGACTATGTCTTATATTTTGGCAGTTAATCCACAAATCTTAGGAGATGCTGGTATGGATAAGAGTGCAGTATTTACTGCGACAATTATCTCATCTATAGTGGCAATACTTGTAATGGCCCTATATGCCAATCTTCCATTTGGACTTGCTCCAGGTATGGGACTTAACGCATTTTTTGCCTATACTGTAGTACTTACTATGGGAAAAAGTTGGGAATTCGCCCTAACAGCAGTGTTTATTGAAGGAATTATATTTATACTTTTATCCCTTTTTAATGTTAGAGAAGCCATATTTAACGCAATTCCAAGAAGCTTAAAAACAGCAGTTTCAGTAGGTATAGGACTCTTTATAGCCCTAATAGGCCTTTTAAATTCAACAGTTATTATAAAAACTGATGTTTCTTTAGGACTTGGAAACCTTGTAAGCAAAGAAAGCTTTATATTTTTCATATCCTTATTAATAATGGCAGTTTTAACCGCTAGAAAGGTAAAAGGGGCCCTTCTTATTGGTATAGTAGTATCAACAATTTTGGCACTTTTTACTGGGGTAAGCCATCTACCTGAAAATGGAATTGTACAGCTTCCTCCAACACTTAGTCCTATAGCATTCAAACTTGACTTCTCATCTATATTTTCATTTGAGATGTTCTCTGTTGTATTTGCCTTTTTATTTGTTGACTTATTTGATACAGTAGGAACCCTTACAGGTGTAGCAACAAAGGCTAATATGCTCGATGAAGATGGAAAACTTCCTAATGCAGGAAAAGCCCTTTTTGCTGATGCAGTTGGTACAACTATTGGTGCCCTATTAGGCACTTCAACTGTTACAACATTCGTAGAAAGTGCAACTGGGGTTGCAGAAGGTGGAAGAACGGGACTTACTGCTCTTTCAACAGGATTTTGCTTTCTACTAGCAATATTTTTCTATCCACTAATAGCAATAATCCCAGCACAAGCTACATCTGCTGCCTTAATTATGGTAGGACTTTTCATGATTGACTCAATAGTTGATATAAACTTTGGAGACTTTACAGAAAGCTTCCCAGCTTTTATGACAATTATAATGATGCCATTTGCCTATTCTATAGCAGAAGGGATTGCCTTTGGTATGATTTCTTATGCTATAGTAAAACTTCTATGTGGAAAGGGAAAGGAAGTTTCACCTTTAGTTTATATCCTAGCTATATTATTTTTAATAAGGTACATGATTCCACTCTTTGCATAATTTAAAAGATTCCAAGCTCAAATGGGTTTGGAATCTTTTTTATCTTTTTCTTAATAGCTTATATAAAGTCTTGTTAAAGCCATATATAAAAATATAGTATCACATAATTATGAAAAAATAGAGATATGTAATTTTACTAATTTGTGATAGGATTATACGATATAAATCAAAAGAAATAATACATTGTAAACAGCATATACACAAGAATAAACCCAATAGAACAAATTTGGAAACAATTTAGGTCTATAGATTAAAAAACGAATTCTTTAATTTCTTACCAGATGCTGATAGGTTGTGTAAAATAATAAATATCAACCAAAAGAATTATTAAAAGCGTTAACCCTAGGGATTGATAGTTTAGAAAAATTAATTAGTATTATTATATTACTTTCACATCAGACAAAGCAAGTAAAGCATCCGCAATATTTGCAATTTTTCATTCAATTTCTTCATATTTGTTTGATATATGGATAGAAAAAAGTTTATCGAGTTAATGCTTGACAAATCCTAAATATTATTGTATTTTATTAATTGATGTAACCGATTACATGATTGGTTTTTAACCTATGTAAACTTTTGCACATATCTTGTATCGGTAAATATTTTATAAGGAGAAATAAATGGATGATAAGAAACTTTATGTAGCAGGTCATGAGACCGAGCCTTACCATAGGGCCAAAATGTGGGAGATTGCTCTTTTTTCACTTAACAATAGTGCTTCAAACTTCTACCTCTTTGCCTTTGGATTTTTAGGTTTTTATGCAACAGGTGTAGCTGGCATGGCTACAGTTGTTATAGCAAGTGTACTAGGTCTTGCAAGACTTTTTGACGGTATTATCGACCCAGCCATCGGTACTATTATCGATAATGTAAACACAAAATGGGGACGTTATAGACCAATCATGCTTCTATCTAATATAGGCTTGATTTTATCTTTTATATTTTTATTTAATATACATAGGATGCCTATACCAACAGTAGTTGCCTTATTTATAGGACTAATATTTCATAAAATTGTGTATTCATTTCAACAAACAGTTACCAAGGCAGCCCAAGCTTCACTAACTAATGATCCAGAACAAAGACCTTTATTTTCGATCTTTGACTCTATATTTAACTTAGTTGTGTTTACAGGTGGCCAACTTTTTGTTACTAGGATTCTATTTGCTCGTATAGGTGCATACAATATGGAATTTTATGGTAATTTCCTACCTCTTCTTTGTGCTATATCCTTTGGCTTTACAATTCTTGCCATGTTTGGTATCAAAAGAAAGGATAATCCAAAGTACTTTGGTCTTGGAGAAGAAGAAGGTGAAAAACAATCTCTTAAGGAATATTTCTCAATCCTTAAAGATAATAAGCCTCTAAAAGTCCTTGCATTTTGTGGAGCTATGATTAAGTTTGCAGCGACAGTTATAGGAGATCAAAACTTCCTTGCCATCTTCTTTGGTATAATAGTTGGCAACTACATGCTTTCTGGTGATATAGCAGCTTGGACAATAATACCACAGCTTGCTTTTGTATTCCTATTTACAAGATTTGCCCAAAAGAAAGATCTTAAATTCTCATACAAGTCCTCTGTTACTATCGCAAGTATTGGACTTGCAGCTGTTATAGGACTTTTACTTATAGCTCCAGATACAAGAAGCCTTTCTAGCTTCTCAACCTTATCTATTATATTTATAGTACTTTGGATCTTAGCTAAAATTTCTGTCCAATATCCTACTTCTATAGTCCTCACTATGAGTGCTGATATCACAGACTATGTTACAGCAAAGACTGGTAAGTTTGCCCCTGGCCTTATAGGCACTATCTTCTCACTAACCGACTCAATAGCTTCTTCACTTGCACCAGTTGTTATCGGTTGGATAGTAGCTGGTATTGGATATGCAGATGGCTATCCTCAACCAGGAGATACCCTAACACCATCTATATTTATGGGAGGGCTCATTATACTAGGTGTTGTGCTTGCAAGCATTATAGTTACAATGATTGTCATCAGGCACTACCCACTCGATAGAAAAGAGATGGAGCTTATAGCTGAAGATATAGCTGTAAGAAAGAAGGTAAAAGAAGACCATCTAAATAATGAAGAGCGTACAGAAATTGAAATTAAATAATACTAATAGAACCTTAGGCTTTTTGGATTAGGATTTTTTAAAAACTAATTAAAAGAAGTTTTTAGACAAAAAAGATAAAAGGCTATGAGTTTATTCGCTCATAGCCTTTAAAAAATAATTTATTTGAACAATTTTTAAAATTTTTTGAGTCTATAATAATCGTGTTGATGAAAGTAAATAATACTTTTGCTAACACAATTATTATAGAAGCTTTTATACTACATTTTATCTTCAACCGATTTAATTTTTTGATCAAGGCTGGCTTTTTTATCTCGCCTATCATCTATCTTGATTACCGAGTAAACTCTGTCTGCACCATTTTCAAAAACAGATTCTTGACAAGCTCTTATTGCTTCAAAGGCTTTATCTATATCTCCATAGATGACTGTTCCCATTGGATTTAGCCTTATTTCGAGATCAGGATAGTTTTGTAATACTTTTTCACATCCTGCCACATATTTTGATACTGATGTTTCTTTTGTTCCAATTGGTACTACTGTTAGCTCTAATACTGCCATTTTTATTCCTTTCTTTTTATAGCATCTATGCCACATTACATAGCTTTTAATGATGACTTGTAAATATTTCCTGTAACAAAAACAAACTCTTTAATAACTTAAATCCTCTAAGATTATAACTTTTAAAATAATCAGTATTTCTTATTGTAAAAATCTTTGAAAATTTCTATAGCTTTTATATGGTCTTCTACACCTGCAAATTCTCTTATAGAATGCATAGCTAAAATTGGTGTTCCTACATCTATTGATTTTATCCCAGACTTAGCAGAAACTATCGGTCCTATGGTTGACCCACCAACTTTATCAGACCTATTGTGGAATGTCTGAACATTAGCTCCTACATTTTGAGCATGTTTTAAAAATCTAGCCCTAGTTTCAATATTCGTTGAATAAGCTCCATTGGATGCTATTTTTATAGCTATACCCTTGTTTATCCTAGTATTGTTTGTTGGATCGTAAAGACTTGTATAGTTTGGATGGATAGAATGAGCTAGGTCAGCTGATATTAGGTATGAATTAGAAATTGCAATCATATAATCTTCTTTATCATAGCCTAGATTTAGAGAAATTCTTTCTAAAACTTCATCTAAAAATGGAGATTGTGCTCCTGCTCTTGTCCTTGAACCTATTTCTTCATTATCATTTAATACACAAACATTAAATTTATTATTTTCACTTTCCACTAAAGCTCTTATAGATTGGTGAACACTAGCTAGATTGTCAAGTCTTCCTACTTGAATAAACTCATTGTTTGCACCAAGAATAGAGCCTTTTTGTCTATCAAAAAGGGCAAGATCCAAATCTACTATAGATTTATAATCTATTCCTATTTCATCTGCAATAAGCTTTTGTAAAAAACCATTTTTTTCAAAATCATCTTCAACTAAAGCTAGAATTGGTGATAATTCATCTTGTATATTATATTTATAAGCTGAATTTAAGTCTCTATTAATATGAATAGCACAATTTGCTATAGTTAATAAATCTCTATCAATTTTTACAAGTTTTGATTTAAGCTTATCCCCATCTTCAAATACCACCTTGCCAGCCAAAGATAAGGTCCTATCAAGCCAAGTTGAAACAATCATACCTCCATAAGCTTCAACATTTAATTTCAAAAACCCATTCTTAGTCATTTCTGCCTTAGTCTTAATTTTAAAAGTTGGAGAGTCTGTATGTGAACCTATTATATCAAAGCCCTTTCTTAAATCATCTCCTACGCTAAAGGCTATAAGAGCAGTACCTTCTCGGTCTATAAAGTACTTGCCACCTCTTTTAAGCTTCCATTTTTCATTATCCTTAAGTTCTACAAAACTATTTTCTTTTAGTAGATTCTTAGAATTTTCCACCGCAAAATAATTCAGTGGACTATTATCAATAAATCCTAACAAATCTTTAATTATATTATATTTATCCATATTATTATCTTACCCAAAAAACACTTTATATAAAGTGCTTTTGACTTTTAAAGCCCCTTTGCTTTATAATAATAGAAAGATTATGGAGGTAAATATTTATAATGAAAAAATTAGAAGAAATAATATTGAGCCATGGAGAAGTCTATGGTAAAGATATTTTAAAAGTTGATTCATTCCTAAACCATCAAATAAAACCAAAATTGATTCAAGAAATGGCAGAAGAATTTGCAGATCATTTCAAAGATAAAAATATAACAAAGATTCTTACAGTTGAATCATCAGGTATAGCCCCTGCCCTTTTAACAGGATTAAAGCTTGGCTGTGATGTGGTATTTGCAAGAAAGCAAAAATCTCTTACAACTGATGATAATACATATTCCTCTACTTGTTATTCCTACACAAAAGAAGAAATGAAAAGATTAATGGTATCTAAAAACTTCCTTAGTGAGGAAGACAATGTTTTATTAATAGATGATTTTTTAGCAAATGGTCAAGCAGCAAAGGCCATGGTTGCAATCTGCAAACAAGCTGGTGCAAATGTATGTGGTATAGGAATAGTTATAGAAAAATCATATCAAGATGGAAGAGCCCTTCTAGATGATATGGGTATAGATGTTTACTCTTTAGCAAGAATAAGTCATATGGATGGAAAAGAAATAGATTTTATTGATTAATTTTTTATATTTAAGATGGTTAAAAGCCATCTTTTTTTATTTTTAATATTTTTTTAATATTTTCAACCACTAATAAAATTGTTATACTAATACCTATTTAACTCCATATATTGTATCCAATCTCTATGAGTTATACTTTTAACCATTTCTTTAGTAAGGTGATTTATAGTTTCACATAATCTATTTACAACATCTGTCAATGAATGAAAAAACTCATTTCTAAATCCCATTGACCTTATTTGTTTCCAAATTTGTTCTATGGGGTTCATTTCTGGAGTATAGGGTGGTATATGTATTATTTCTATGTTTTCTGGGATTTTAAGTCCATTTGATTTATGCCATGTTGCACCATCACAAACTAGTAGTATTTTATCTTCCTTATAATCTTTTGATAACTCTTCTAAAAACACGTTCATGCAATTTGTGTTGCAATAAGGAAGTACTAAAAAGAAATTTTCGCCAATAATTGGCTCTACCGCACCATATGCATATCTAT
>NZ_JABVBA010000010.1:0-79406 GCF_013371425.1 Anaerococcus faecalis | reverse complement strand
TAAGTTCATTAAAAACTTTTGTTAAGATAGATTTGGCAATTTTATTATCTACAGATTCATTAATTAAATTTTGTATTTCTTCTTGATTAATTGTAAAATGTAATTGGGTCATTTGTTCCTCCTAGTTTAGTTTTGGATTGTTAAAAACATTGTACTAGTTTGGGTTTCAAATGACCTTTTCTTTTTACACCATTATACGGACTCTATCTTTTAATTTGTCTAATACTTTATAATTTTTTATGGACAAAAAAAGACCTCAAAGCGTAGGCTTTGAAGTCTATGATTTAAGTTTATAGATAATATTTTTTAACCACTTTAAGTTCATCATCTAATTCATATACTAAAGGTTGACCTGTTGGAATTTCTAAGTCCATTATGTCATCATCTGATATATTTTCAAGATGTTTTGCCATAGCTCTTAGGCTATTTCCATGAGCTGCAACTAGAACTGTTTTTCCTTCTAAAAGGTCTTTTGCAATAAAGTCTGTGTAAAAAGGTAAGCATCTTTCAAGTGTTACTTTTAAGTTTTCTGCTACTGGAATGATTTCTTGTGGGAAATCTTTAAACCTATCTTCAGCTGCTTGTGCCTTAGCATCTTCATCTGAGAGTGCTGGTGGAAGTGTATCATATGATCTTCTCCAAATGTGTACTTGTTCATTACCATATTTTTCAGCAGTTTCTTTTTTATTTAAGCCTTGAAGGGCTCCGTAGTGACGTTCATTTAGTCTCCAAGATTTAACTTGTGGTACAAAAAGTTGGTCTGAGTATTCAAGAGTATAATTACAGGTTTTAATAGCTCTTTTAAGAATTGATGTATAAGCTATATCAAATTTGATTTCTGCTTCTTTTATTTTTCTTCCTGCTTCTTTTGCCTCTTCTACACCTTTTTCTGAAAGATCTACATCTACCCAACCTGTAAATTTGTTGGCAAGATTCCATTCACTTTGTCCATGTCTTACAAATACTAATTTTTTAGTCATTACCTTCTCCTTAATTTTTCCTTTTTCTCAAGCTGTTTTTGCTTGGCTTTCATTGACTCATTCTTTTCTTCATCGATATTATCAATCCAGGTTAGGGCATTGGCCGTCCCTATTATTACACATTCTTGTGGATTTTTAGCGATTCTAACATCGATTTGGAGTCTTTCTTTTATTCTTTGGCTAAGTCCCAAAGTTAAAGCTCCACCACCTGTCAAGAATATTCCCCTTTCATAAAGGTCTGCTGCAAGTTCAGGCGGAGTTACTTCCAATACTTTCTTTACCCCATTTATTATTTTATCAATCGATGGAAGTAAAGCCCCATAGATTTCTTCTACTGGTATAAATATTTTTGAAGGTAGGCCATCATCCATTAGCCTTCCCCTAACTTCAATGGAGTCTCTAATTTCAGCTCCTTGAGCTTTTATTTTTATTTCTTCTGCACTAGATTCTCCAATAAGCATCCTATACCTATTTCTTATATAGTCTTTTATGTTCTTATCAAAGGTATCCCCTGATATTTCTATGGAATCACTTGTTACAATTTGACCAAGAGAAACAACTGCTATATCAGTCGTTCCCCCACCTATATCTATTACCATATTCCCCTTTTCATCGGCTATGTCTATGTCAGCTCCAAGGGCTGCTGCAAGTGGCTCATCTATGAGGTAAACCCTATGAGCTCCTGCATTCTCTGCTGCTTGAAGAACTGCTCTTTTTTCAATTTGAGTTGCCTTGCTTGGTACACATATCAAAAGATTGGGCTTAAAGAAAGACTTATCTAAGGCTTTTTTAAGAAAATATTTAAGCATTTCTTCTGTAGCATTAAAATCAGCTATTACCCCATTTTTTAGTGGTTTAAGTGCAATTACATTTCCTGGAGTTCTTCCCAAGACCTTCTTTGCTCCAATTCCTACCGAAAGGATTTTTCCGCTTAGAATATCTTTAGCTATTACTGAAGGTTCTTCTAGGCACACTCCCTTATCTTCAACATAAACTAAAACTGATGCCGTCCCTAAGTCTATGGCTACATTTTTTCTAAAACGTGACATATACTACCTACTTCTTTTTAAGTTCTTCAACTTGGTCAAGTTTCTCCCAAGTAAAGTCACTATCATCTCTACCAAAGTGACCATAGGCTGCAGTCTTTTTAAAGATCGGTCTTTGTAGATCAAGTTTATCTATTATAGCTTGTGGTCTAAAGTCAAATACTTCTTTTACTATTTCAGTTAATTTTTCATCATCATATTTTCCACTTCCAAAAGAATCTACATAAATAGAAAGTGGTTTTGCAACTCCTATGGCGTAGGACACTCCTATTTCACATTTTTTGCAAAGTCCTGCTGCTACCATGTTTTTGGCTGCATATCTTGCCATGTAAGCTCCAGATCTGTCTACTTTAGTTGCATCTTTTCCAGAAAATGCTCCACCACCGGTTTTTGAATAACCACCATAAGCATCTACTACTATTTTTCTTCCTGTTAGACCTGAATCTCCCTTTGGTCCACCAATTACAAATTTACCTGTTGGATTTATATAAATTTTGGTATTATCATCTATGTATTTTTCTTCTATTACATAGTCTATAACTTCTTTTTTAATATCTTTTTTGATTTGATCAAGACTTACATCTTCCGAGTGTTGGGTTGAAATCACTATAGAGTCAACTCTTTTTAGAATATCATCATCATATTCTACTGTTACTTGACTTTTTCCATCTGGTCTTAAGTAATCTAGAATTTTTTCTTTTCTAACTTCTGTAAGTCTTTTGGAAAGTTTTTGAGCATAAACTACTGAAAGTGGAAGATATTCTTCTGTCTCATCATCAGCATATCCAAATACCATACCTTGATCTCCTGCCCCTATTTTATCATATTTGTCATTTGTTGACTTATAGTCTTGGGAGTCATCAACTCCTTGGGCAATATCAGGCGATTGTTCTATAAGGGAGGTTAGAACAGCTACATTTTGGTAGTCAAAACCAAGCTTTGGATCATCATATCCTATCTCTTTTATAGTATTTCTTGCAATTTGTTCAATTGGTGCATAAGCATCTGTTGAAATCTCTCCTACTACAAGAACAAGACCTGTCGTAGTTACACACTCACAAGCCACCCTTGAGTTTTTATCTTGCTTTAAGCATTCATCTAATATAGCATCTGAAATTTGGTCGCAAACCTTATCTGGATGACCTTCTGTTACAGATTCTGATGTAATAAGTTTTCTCATTCATATCCTCCTAGTTTCTTAGTCTATTTTTTCTAATAAAACTACAGCTCTAGCCTCAATTCCTTCACCACGACCTGTAAAGGATAGTTTTTCGCTAGTTGAGGCCTTTATAGATACATTTTCTATGTCGGTTTTTAAATGTTTGGCTATCATTTCTTGAATTTCAAGCCTTTTTGGACTAATCTTTGGCATCTCACAAATTATAACTGTATCAATATTCCCAATTTTATAATTTCTTTCTTCCATTAATTCTACCACCCTATCGAGTAAATTGATAGAGTAAATATCCTTATATTTTGGATCTGTATCTGGAAATAAATTGCCTATATCAGCAAGATTCATAGCTCCAAGTATGGCATCCATTATAGCATGAACTAAAACATCTGCATCTGAATGACCCAAAAGTCCATATTCATAGTCAAATTCTATCCCACCAAGTATTAATTTTCTATCCTTAACTAATTTGTGGACATCATATCCTATACCTATTCTCATATTAATCCTTTAAAAATGCTTTGGCAAATACCAAGTCTTCTTGGGTAGTCATTTTTATATTTGAATATTCACCTTCAACTACCTTTATTTTTTCGTCTGTATAGATTTCAAAAAGCTGACTATCATCTGTTATGATAAAATCACTTTCAATATATTTTTCATAAAGAAATAAAATCAATTTTTTATCAAAGGCTTGTGGTGTTTGGACATTGTAGACTTCACTTCTTAAAGGCGTACTTTTAACAAATCCATCACCATCTACAATCTTAACTGTATCCTTTGATTTTACAGAGCTTATTACAGCCTTATAAAACTTCAACTCATCCATTACTCTTTTAAAAAGCTCTTTACTTGCAAAAGGTCTTACCCCATCATGGGTTAAGACCAAATCTATGTCACTTCCTACAGCCTTTAGGCCTTCGTATGTTGAAAGTTCCCTAGTTTCTTTGCCATAAACATAGGTAATCTTCTTATTGTATTTTTTTATAATATCTCTTAAGTAAGTTTCATCTTCTTTTCTAATAACAACAATAATCTCATCAAATTCATCAAAGGATGTTATTGTATCAAGGGTTATTTCAAGAATTTTTCTTCCCCCTATTTCTATATAGGGCTTTGCCCTATCAGACTTCATCCTAAGTCCATTTCCTGCTGCTGTAATTACTGCTGAAATTTTTCTATTTTCTATCATATTATTCCTTTGCCTTTACAAATATCATCTTTCCAGCTGATGTTTGTAGGACGCTTGTTACTGTTGTCCTTATATGTTGACCTATAAGATGTTTTCCATCTTCTACTACAACCATGGTTCCATCTTCTAAATATCCGACCCCTTGGTTTCTTGACTTGCCTTCTTTTATAACTTCAATCTCCATACTTTCTCCAGGTAAAACTTTAGTTTTTAAAGCGTTGGCTAAGTCATTTATATTAAGTACAGTTATGCCTTGAACATCTGCAACCTTATTTAGATTATAGTCGTTGGTAAAAATCTTTGCTCCAGTATCTTGTGCATATTTTAGAAGCTTTGAATCAACTTCCTTTATGTCAGGATAGTCAACTGAGCTTATTTCAAGATTTATATCCCTATCTTTTTTAATCTCTTTTACAACATCAAGACCGCGCCTTCCTCTTTCTCTTTTCAAATCATCGGGACTATCGGCTATGTGTTGGAGCTCTTCTAATACAAATTCTGGAATTACAAGTTTTCCTTCCAAGAAATTTATCTTAATTATATCAAGAATTCTTCCATCTATCAAAACCGAAGTATCTATCACTTTAAGTAGGTTATCTTTACTTATCTCGCTTTGATTGATGCTTTTTGCCTTTGTAAGCTTTACATCCTTTACTTTTTGGAAAAGCTGTGGATACTTATCAGGATACCTTGAAGCAATTCTCCAACCCAAAAGACCAAAACCTACATAAATAATAATAGATAATAGCACAAAAATTGAATTACCAACAATTGGTAATGTTAAAGAGGTTAAGGGTCTTGTTGCAAGAAAGGCTAATATAAGTCCTACTATAAGTCCACTTATCCCAATTGCCACAGTCATAGGTGGCATTTGGTCTAGATACTTTTCTAACTTTTTGAAATTATCTTCCATCTTGGTAAATATTACCCCTGATAAAAAATAAAATAATACTGCAAAAATCAAAGCTCCCAAGACATTTATAGTAATTAAAAAAATAGAACTATCTATTGTAATCGCTACAACAGATAGTATCAATTTTATTACAGATATGCCTAGAATAGCTCCAATTACTGCAAACATAATTCGAAATATTCTATTAAACATTATCTTCTCCTAATTTTGGATTATAGACCAATTGATTCATCAATTATTTTTTCAGCTTCTTTTCTATCTAGAGAACCCGCCATTACAAGCTCGCTTGCCATAATCCTTCTTGCCCTATTTAAAAGTTTCTTCTCAGTTGTAGAAAGTCCCTTTTCATCATCCAAGGCTACTAAATCTCTTACCATATTTGCAATTTTAAATATATCCCCTGTCTTTAGGATTTCTTGATTTTCCCTATATCTAATATTCCAATTAGAATTTAGGTCTTTAGGATCTCCATTTAAAATTGCAAGTACTTCTTCCCCTTCTTTTTTTGATATAACATCCCTGATATTCATATTATTAATATTTGATTTAGGAATAGATATATCCATGTTCCCTATAGGCATTTTGAGTATAAAATACTCCTTTTCTTCACCTAAAAATTCCTTGATTTCTACTGAGTCTATAGTCCCAGCTCCATGCATAGGATAGACTATTTTATCACCTATTTTAAACATTTTGACCTCCTAGGTTCTCTATTATATTATAACCTTTTTTAGTCAAATAGTAAAATTAAATAATTTTACAGTATACTATCCCCAAATTAATTTGTCAATCTTTTTTCTTGATTTGCCTTAATTTTTTCAGAATCCCTTGAAAATCCTGTCCTAAATTTGACCGCCATATTTAAAACTTTGACTTCACTTTTTGTATAAGATCCCCCAAAATCTCCATCAAGAGTCCAGTCAATCTTCTCATCACTTTCAACCTCAAAACTTGAACCTGATCTAAAGATAATATTTTCATTTTCCTTATTAGATCTTAAGCCTTCAATTATAGAATTAAGCTCTAGAAGACCATTTGGTTTTTTCACAAGAACTGATTCAAATATTCCATCATCAAGGCCTATATTTTTTTTGTAGAAGTTATTAAATCCACCTACAGAAACAGAATTTGTTGCCATAAAATGTATAAAGTCACCTTCAAACTCTTCTTCATCTATAGTAATCTTAGCATGATAGGACTTAAGATTTGATACTGTCTTTACCCCTTCAAGTATATAAGCAAATCTTCCAAATATATTTTTCATGGACTGTTCTGTCTCATAGGAAACTTGAGCAAAGGAACCAAATGCTGCAACATAAGTAAAAAACTTTGAATTAAACTTACCTAGGTCTATATCCATAATCTGACCATTTATGGAAAGCTTTGTCGCTTTCTTTATGTCTGTTGGAATATTAAGACTTCTAGAAAAGTCATTAGTAGAACCTGTTGGTATGTATCCTATAATTGAATTTGTATCACTTCTTAAAAGACCTGATACAACCTCATCTAAAGTTCCGTCTCCACCGCTTACAACTATCTCATCAAAAAACTTAGCATATTCTCTTACTTTATATCTTGCATCCCCTTGTTTTTGTGTAGCATAAACTGTTGGCACATAGCCATGTTTACAAAAATAATCCACAATCATGCCAAGCTGTGAGCTGATAGTTTTTTGTCCACTCATTGGATTATATATAAAAAGTATTTTTTTCATTTGTTCCCTCTTTAAGTTCAAGTATTTTGCTTCTTCTAGTTAAACATACTTATACTTTACTAATGTTTTCTTAAGTTTAAAGTATTGAATCTAAGAAATGTTTTTATTCATATATATTTAATGTTATAATGATAACAGAAAAAAGGAGAAAATTATGAAAAAAAAGCATACTAGATTTATAGTAGAGTCTGGAGTATCTATTGCCCTATCATTTATTTTGTCACTTGTACCTGTTTTTAGAATGCCTATGGGAGGTTCTGTAACTTTAGTTTCAAGGCTTCCTATTATAATTTTATCTATAAGATGGGGAATTAAAAAGGGATTTATAGCTGCAGCAGCCCTAGGATTTTTAAATATGACCTTTGGAGGATATGTAATCCATCCTATCCAAGCCATACTTGATTATATTCTATCATTTGCAGCCATAGGACTAAGCGGAATATCGTTTGGAAAAAATGAAAGTAAATTTTCATATGTCCCATCAATTATCCTTTCATATATAATAAGCGGGGCTATGAATGTAATAAGTGCTTTCTTTTTCTTCTATGATATGTCAACAGCAAATGCAGCAGGATTTAAGACATTCCTACCTTACGCACTTGCCTATAACTATTCATTCCTGGCAGCAGATTGCCTTATTTTAATAATTGTTTACTTATTAATCTATGATAGACTAAAATCCTTGTTTCAAAAACAAGACCAAATAAGTAAATAGGAAAAAGTTCTTGCTAAAATAAAGTAAGAGTTTTTATTTTAGGGTAAAGGGACAAAAATGAACGTCCCTTTTGTCCCTTTAAAAAAATTTAAGTTCTTTATTTTCTATTTTTAAACTTTTATCAAAGCTTTGTATGAAGTTTTCATTTTTAGAATTGCTAACATAAATAATAGTTTTATCCTTGATTCTTTTTATAATATCTCCAATTATATTCTCATTTTTTATATCAAGTCCTGATGTTACTTCATCCATTATTAGAATATCTTTATTTTTATAAAGCGCTCTAGCAAGATCAAGTCTTTTTTTCTCACCACCTGATAGTTTGCTATCATCTATTACGATGTCAAGATTTCTATCATCCAATAAATATATTAAACCAACTTTATCAAGTATAGCTTCTGCTCTTTTATAGTCCTTATTTTCATCAAATAAGCTTATATTCTCAATTAAGGACGCATTAAATATAATAGTTTCTTGAGGAATATAATAAATTTTATTATAGTATGATTTTCTATTAATCTTATCTAAACTAGAATCATTTACATAAATATACTTGTTTTTATCCTTAAAAAGTCCTAATATCAGATGAAGAAAAGTGGACTTTCCTGATCCACTATCTCCCAATATAAGATACTTAGTATTGTCTTTAAGCTCTAAATTTAGATTTTTAATTATAAGTCTATCAGAATAATAGATATCTATGTTATCAAAACTTATATAATCTATATAATCTATATGTTTCCCATTTTCATTAAAGTTATCCCTATGAAGGTATTTTATATAATCAAGAAAAATATTTTTTGCAGAAATAATTTCACTATATGTATCTGCAACAGACTGTATAGGTCCTGCTATTGTTGTCATAAGTATTGTCATGGCAATAAGCGAAGGTAAATTTATTAAGTCCTTATATACAAAAATCCCTCCAACAATCCATGTTCCAGAATATAGGATATTGCCAAGTCCATAACTTGTTGCATAAGTCTTTGCAAGAGATGACTCGAATATAATAGACTGATTCTTCAAATTATAAGCTAGTTTTTTAAGTTTATAATAAAAAAATCTCCAAGATTTGAGATTTTTATATAGAACGTATTAGTATTAAACTCATTAAATAAATCTAAATACTTATTCTTAGACTCTATTTCTTTTTCCTTTTTATTAGATAATATTTTTCTAGAAATAAATGGTGATAGAAATAGTATAAAAGATAATATAAGCATTATTAATGTAAGAGTTTTTTCAATATACAAAGCTGATATTAAAGATATTATAAACATAAAAAAATAAAGAATAATAGCAAATATATTATTTAAAAATCCTTTAATAGTCTCTAAATCATTTATCATCTTATTTTTAAATTCATTTCTAAAAGTTAAATTAACATCTGATATAGGCTTAGAATCAACCTTTTTTATCAAATCATTTCTTAAAGAAAATACAATATTATTTGTTAATATAGACCTATATTTTCTAGGAAAATAATCAAAAGATGCTTCCAAAATAAGAAATGGTATGGCAAAAAATAGCAATCTTTATCAATAAGTGAAAGTCCTTATCTAAAGCATAATTAGTAAGATTCTTATATAAAAAAGCAACTCCAGCCGTAAAACTTGCTCCAACAAAACAAATAAGCAAGTATATAAATAGATTTTTTCTAGCTCTAAATATATATTCTTTCATCTTTAACCTCCAATTATTAGGTATTAGAAAGTATTATATAACAATTTTATATTTTCCCAAAATAGTATATAATTATTTATTATTGATAAGTATGAAAAAGCAGATAAGCTTTTTACTTATCTACTTTTCTGATTTTCTATTTAGAAGAAGATTCAACTACTTCAAGATTTCCTTTAAATGTATAATTGTTAACATAATTTGTAAGGATAAAAAAATCTCCCTTCTTTATAGGATAGGTTTTATCGTCTATTATAAGCTCTCCTTTTCCTTTTACTACTGACTCTAGTTGATATTTATCTTCTCTTTTTAGATTTATCTTATCTTTGACATTTATTTTCTTCACCTTAAAATATTCATTTTCAAGTAAAATTTCTACTTCTTTTTCTAAGTCTTCGTGGATTTTTTTACTATCTAAGCACTTTATAGCCTCTTTTGACTTATCTATATGAAGGTCACGAAGATTTCCTTCCTTATCTCTTCTATCATAGTCATAGAGTCTATAGGTTATATCGCTTGCTTGTTGTATTTCAAGGATTAATGATCCCTTTTTTATGGCGTGAACCATGCCAGCATCAACCCTAAAAAAGTCTCCTTTTATATGGTTTTCTTCTTTTAAAAGATCATCCCATCGCCTTTCATCTATTAGTTTTAAGGCTCTTTTTTTATCATCTGTTTTAAGTCCATAAATAATAGATGCCTTATTTTCATTTAGAATATACCAACACTCACTTTTTCCATAAGAATTTTCTTTTTTTGCCATTTTCTCATCTGGATGAACTTGGATTGATAAGTCATCATTTGCATCTATTAGCTTTATGAGAAGGGGAAATTTTTCCTTTTTTTCATTTCCAAAAAGCTCTTTATTGTTTTTATATAAGTCGTTAAGCTTTTCACCCTTATATGCTCCATTTATTACAATTGATGAAAAATCTTTCATTGCTGATATAGCCCAGTATTCTCCTATATTTTCTGAATTAAAGTCATAGGAGAATTCTTTTTTTAGTCTACTTCCACCCCAGATTTTTTCTACAAATTGTCCTTTCAAAAATAATACTTTTTCCATATAACACCTCTTTTTTATTATACTAAAGATGAGAAAAAGCCCAAGCTTTTAAGCTCGGACTTTTATAATAATATTTATGCTACTGTAAGCCTATTTTTGTGGAAGTAGTTAGTTAAAAACATCAATATTCCTATCACTAAAAGATTTAAGGCACTTCCTATTCCCATTATCATTGTTATCGCCTTTATATTTTTAGATAGCTCTATTGCCAATTCTTCATTTTCTATTACAATTCTAGTTGCTGTTTGTGATGTATCTAAGTCAACTATAAAAAATGATCCTATTGTAATTCCTAAAATAGCTAGCACAACAGAGATTATAATAAATACTAGAACCGGTCCAAACTTTCCTAAATTTTTAAATATCTTATCACTTCCTATAGTAATTGATGCAATAAATTTTACAAGACTTCCAATAATCGATGTTATGAAAGCAAATATTGATATAAATATTGAAAATTTAGGCAATGTATTTATTACGTTTTTTATAAGTTCAAACATTTCACTTAAAGCTTCCAAACCTATATTTGTTGTTACTGCAAAAAATATAAGAATTTCTATTATAAGGAGAACTCCTACTAATAAAGACATTATCAAATATGTTAAAAATCTTGATAAAGTAATATCTCCTGATTTTATTGGCAGTACATCATAAAAGGCCGCATTTTCACCATAGAATCTTTTATAGTCATTTAATATTACTATAACCATGGCTATAGCAAAGGACGAATACATGACAAATATTGACAAAACTAGGATAAAATTAATAATTTGTGAATTGAAATATGTATTTATCCTATTTAATAAAATTGACATAAGCATTGGAATTATCATCCATAAGGATATGTCCTTTATATTTTCTTTTAATTGTTGAGATAGTAATTTAGACATTGAAAACCTCCTCGAAATATTCTTCTACTCCCATTTTGTACTTATTTCTCATTTCATCAGTTTTCTCTTCAAGGATAATCTTTCCATCTGAGAGGAATATTACCTTATCTAATAACCTTTCAACTTGACTTATAAGGTGGGTTGATATTATCATAAGTCCATCAGAGTCAAAATTATCTATTATAACATCCATAATCTTCTTACGACTTGCAGGATCTATTCCACTCATAGGTTCATCTAGAAGGTAAATATCTGACTTTCTTGATAAAGATAGACTTATTTGAACCTTATCTTTCATACCTTTGGACATATTTTTAATTTTCATATCCATGGTTAAGTTAAAGTCTTTTATAATTTTCTCAAACTTTTCTTTTGAAAAATCATCAAAAAACTTTTCATATAATTTTAATATCTTCTTTAGTGAATAGTCACTGTCCAAAGGAAGGTGATCAGGTTGGTAGGATACAAATGACTTTGTAAGATAGCTTGGATTTTCTCCATTTATTTTTACATCACCCCTATAATTTTTTTCAAGACCTGCAAGAATTCTTAAAAGTGTAGTCTTTCCTGAACCATTTGGCCCTAAAAGTCCTACAATCTCTCCCTTTTGAAGTCTTAGATTTAAATTATCCAAAACCGGTCTTCCTCCATAATTGATATTTAAATTCTTAATCTCTAACATCTAGTCCTCCCACATATTTTTAATTCCCTCTAGGGCATCATCTTTTGCGATTTTCAAACTTTTAGCACTTGTTATAAAATCATCACAAATTATCTCAAAGGCATTTTTGGATAAGGATTTTATAAGCTTCTCATCTTCTGTAACAAACCTTCCTGCCGTTCTTTGACTATGACAAAGACCATCTCTTTCAAGCTCTTGCAAGGCTCTTTGGACTGTGTTTGGATTTACCTCATATTCTTTTGCTAAGTTTCTTACAGAATCAATTTTTTCTCCAGCCTTCCACTTCCCACTTGAAATTTTTCCTTTGAAGTCTTCAAGTATTTGAATATAGATTGGCCTATCATTATCAAATTCCATCATAAAGCTCCTTTACTATTTTTCTTGGAAGATTCCTATGGCAAGACCAAAAGCCATTCCTAGTAACAAATATGTAGGGATATTTTTCATTAAAGTTTCTATAAGAATTCTTATTCTTATCCCCAAATCCATACCTTCTTCCATACAATTGTCTTCTTTCTTTTTTCCCTTATAGAATCTTTTTGTGTACTTATTAAATAAAATACAAGAGCCATTGATACCGCTATTATAGGAAATAATACATCTATAATTTCCCTATAGTCTTCCGTCTTTTGTATCATTGTATCATTGTTCTACTTCCTTAATACAATGATATTATACATGCTCTCTTCAAATTTTGCAAGTTTTTTTTAAAAAAATAGATAGCAAAGCTTATGCTTAGCTATCTATATCCAAATCTTCAGTTTTCATAAAGGCTTCATTTCCAAAGTAATCTACTCTTATAAAGCCATCTTCAGCTTCAGATAATACTTTTACACTAGATCCTTTTTTTATCTTATCCCACACGCTTTTCTCATCTTTTCTATCATACATAAAGGTATCCTTATTTACCAAATAGAGCCCATCTATTTGAAATTCTTTTTGAGAATTTTTAGACAGGTACTCTTTTTTTGGTTCATTTTCCTTTAAAACTAGGACTTCTTTTTTATCACTACAAGATGATAGTAAAATAATAAGAAAAAAACTCAAGACAATTTTCTTAAATATTGTAGACCACCCCCATTATAGGTGAGCCTAGTCTTTCAAATTCTTTTTTTGCATCTACTACCTTTGATTTACTAGTCTTATTTTCATAAGCAATAAGAATTTTTTCATCATCAAAGGCTGATAAGAGATAAGAAATAGCCTCATCTTTTGACTCATTTATCAAAATAAGGTCAAATTTATTTTTTAAATCAAAAATCAACTTTTTAAATTCATCTGAATTTATAAGGTTTGAAGAATCTTCTGTAAGTGATATATCAATTCTTGCTAGATTATCTTCTTTTTTTATCATGGTAGTATAGTCTGATATAAAATAATTATCCATATCTGTAAAGTTCAAATAAACTGTGTTTTTAATCTTTGCACACTCTTTTGCAATTTTAATTACTATATCAGAACTTTCTACTTCATCAAAGCTTATAAAACCAATAGTTTTTTTGGAATCCGATGCAAGCTTTATTGCGATTTTTTGATAGTTTAATTTGTTATTTTTCATCTATGACTCCTAAGATTTCTATACCTATATTATCAAAAAATAGTTTAGACTTAACTTTTCCTTGGAAAAATTCCTTAGTAACCACTGCTAAAAGAGACAAAA
The DNA here is from genome assembly GCF_013371425.1 of Anaerococcus faecalis. NCBI lineage: Bacteria > Bacillati > Bacillota > Tissierellia > Tissierellales > Peptoniphilaceae > Anaerococcus > Anaerococcus faecalis. Next base: position 65,694 of record NZ_JABVBA010000010.1, on the reverse strand, counting down.
CAAAAGCAAATACCGCCAAAAATACAGCTTTCTTTATAGCCTCTCCTAGACCGTCCTCTCTTATATTTACATTTTGTATATATTCAACATTGTCTTTTCCTACATATTCTTTTATATCTTGTCTAAATTGTTCAATTATGGCTTGTAAAACTTCACCTGTATATTTTTCCCCTTTTGCCTTATATTCAAAAGTAATAATTCCTGCTTGGGAATTTAGATTGGTTTTCAGGCTCTTTTTAATAGATTCAGCTTCATCTTCTATACCTAGATTTTCCTTAACTTTCATATAAAGGTCATTTGAGCTTAAAAATTCTTGATAAATATTTGAAATCTTTTCATTAAGCATTAAGGAGTTGTATGTTATATCTTCTCCCTTATTTTCTGAAACCATTACCGCAGCTTCTGCAGTATAAGAGTCCTTTATCTTATTTCTAGTATAAAAAAATCCAAAAACTCCTAAGGCTAATGTTACAATTATTACATATTTTATATTATTTTTTATTATATTTCCTATCTCGGATGATCTAATCTTTTCCATAATCCCTCCTAGTTTGTAAGTGATAGTATAGCTTGTTCATTTGTAAAGAAAAATCCATAGCTTGGCGCATTCACCATAAGAAAAACCGCATAAGGCAGGATATATACAAAAATTGACAAGTATACTAAAAAGTATGTGTATTGGTCATATATTTTTATTTTCTTTAAAAGCATAGGTATGTAAAGCATTTGGAATATCGTAAAAAAGTTCGAAAACCTGAAAGCTATGGCTGTTGATGATCTAAAAGTCAATAGCACAACAGCACAAAACCATATAGCTTTTATGCTTGCATCTTCAATTGTAAATTTCTTTATTTCATTTCTATTATAATAAATTATGCTTGTTAAAAATAAGAAAATAGCAAACAAAATCCTCGGATCTATAAAGGACATTTCCTTTGCAAATCTTCCCTGAAAGGTATAGGTTAAAATCTTTGCATTCATCCTACCCATACCAATGTTTTCTAAAATTTGTGAAGTAATCCCTAATAATTGTTTACTAAAGATAGAGACAAGAAGACTAAGGCCTAAGGCAAATACCTTGAAAGCATGAGAGAAGTCTATGTGCAAGATTAGAAAGAAAGGTATAAGTATAACTGTACTTTTGTGAAAAGACATGGCAAAAAGCAAAAAGAATATGGATTTTATATACTTTTTATTAACCATCATATAGACACTCATCATACCAAGTCCAATGGCCGACGCAGTCCTTGAAGTCTGCATATCGAATTGGATAAAAATCGGCATAAAAATAAGGGCTGACAAAAATGGATTATCACTTTCTTTTATAATCACATAGGTTGTTGGTACAATCGATAATACATTCATAAGTATTATTATAGCCTGTCTTGATATACCTAAAAGGTTGAAAATATAGGCAAATACCCTAAAACCTATCTCAACAGGATATGAAGACTGAAAAATTTTAGAAAAATCTGTACCAATATCCCTTGCAAAATAAAGATAATTGTAGTAGTCAGAATCCCCTGTTCCCCTAAGGGCAGAAAATATTAAAAATACTGAAAACATAAGGATTATAGCTATATTTCTTTCCTTTTTCTTATCAAAACTTATCATAGAATTTATTGCATAAAGGACTAATTGAATAGTCGTAAACATTAAAAATCCCATTTTAACTCCTTTTAAATATTATATCATAAAAAGAGTAGAAAAATATATTAAGAAAAACATCTAGAAAATAAAATTTTTAGGCTATAGAAGATTTTACCTAAACTTTACAAGTTCTTTCTTTGGTTTAAATATAAGTCCTTTATTATATAGGTGTAAGAAAAAATTCAAAGAAAATATTTAAGAACTATAAGTGGCTCTCTTCCTTATTAAATTAAACTTTATTTTTTCTTTAATAGAAGTATTAGATTTTAAAATCCCTCAAATTATCAAATATTTCAAATTTTAGCTAGCTTATTCAAAAAGCTTATAACTAAAAAACTAAGCTTTACTAGCAAGAAGGGGATGTTGCAAAATTATGAATTTCTAATGTTTTATCATTAAAATTACTCATAGACAATTTTAGAATAGCTTCCAAAACATGGAGGACAATGTCATGGATGATCTTGTAATGATTTTAAAACAATCAATTCATTCTGCAACAACCCCTTTTATTTTTATAAAAAAAGAGCTGTTGCATAATAATAAAGTTCCTCTTTGTATCATTCAAGTTACTCATAGACAGTTCGAGAAACAAGCTTTTTGGCTTGTCAAATCCAAATTGTCTTAAAAGAAACTTGCAATAATTTTACAAAGATTAATTCATTATGCAACAGCTCTTATTATTTAAGATACATTCTTATTGTATAGATGCTGAGCCAAATCTTGTTGTTACCTCTATGTCAAGATCTGCAATCTCAGGATTAGTTGATACCTCATATCCACCATTTTTTTGTAATTTATTTTTAAACTTTTCTGAAATATGGTAGGATGGAGCATTTAAGAATGCCTTGATTTCTTTATCTACATTTTCAGTATCAATTGTTACTGAGCCAAATTGGGTCCTTATTTTAATATCTTTAGAATCACCAAGCTTAGAAAATTTTACACTACCCACATTAGTTGAAGCGTTTAGTGTATCTATATTAAATCCATCACTTCTTATAGCACCATTTATAACTTCAATATTTGCCACATCTCCAGATACATTTGTAAGATATATTGGTCCATTTACATTATTTATATTAAGATTTCCATTTGTATTTCTTAATTCAATCTTTCCATTTGTATTATCTATTTCAACATTTCCTGAAGAGTTTATTATAGTAGTCTTAACATTTGTTGTAGAGATTATATTTTCTCTAAAATCAACATCACAAATTTCAACATCACCATTTACAAGATTTATATAAAGCTTATCGTAGATATTCTTACCTAAGTAAAGTTTTATTTCAGGTCTTGCATTAAGTGTTTTATAAGTTTCATTTAGCTTAATTTCAAGTCTATCATCAACAACATCTATAGAAAGATAGTCTTTTTCTACATCTTCCTTATTTTTGAAAAATACCTTTTGATCTACTATAATTGAGCTTTCTTGGCTTCTTTCAATTTCAAAAGATCCGTTTGTAATATCAAGCGAAATTTCATTGATATCATCATCAATCTTTATTTGACTTTCCTTTGCAGTAGCATTAATATTAAACAAATTTGATGGGATATTTAAATCATTAATATCAAAATCTATATCAATATTTGATAATTTTTCACTTGTTTTTTTCATAATACTTTCAAATGATTGGGAAAGCTTGTTGATAAAATTATCGTCATTATTTTTATTTTTATCTTTTCCAACAGCTTCTAGTAGGTCGCTAGCTTGTTCAACTGTAATCTTACCTTCTTTAAGCATATCTAAAATCATTTTCTTTTCTTCATTCATCTTTTAACTCCTTTAAAAGTTCACTCGCTTGATCTGGAGAAATCTCTCCATTGTCAAGCATATTCAAAATCTCAATCCTAGATTCTCTCTTATCAATCTTTCCACCAAGTTTTTTAACTATTTTATCTATTCTATTTCTGACAGTTGGATAAGAAATACCAAGTATTTCACCCACATCTTTTATACTTCCACGTTTTTGTAAAAAAATTTCGATAAATTCCAAATCTTCACTATCAAGCCTTTGAAACTTACCCATCTCAAACTCTCCTCTTACTTCAGTAAGGCAGGTATTACATTTATATGATGTGATAACCAAGTCGTCACCACAATTAGGACATTTATTAATCAAAGCTAGCCTCCTTTATAAGATAAGTATACCTGCTTTTTAATTTTTGTAAAGTTTTATATTAATATTTTTAATATTTGATTTTAATTTATTAATTAAATTGATATTGTTTTTTAAAATTCTTATTCTAGAATACAAGACTTTTTATTTTAATTTTAAGGTGAATTTTTATTTTGTATTATAAAGTTATCTTAAATAAACTTTGCTTCTTCAATTTATGGAAAGAAAATGAGTACAAGTAAAATCACAGCTTCCTCAGTCCCATTGTATAAAACATAAATTTAAATATAAAAAAAGATGGCTTTCACCATCAAAATTAAAGATTAATATTAGATTTTTAAGGAAAAATCATACTAATTCTTTTATCCAATAAGCCTTAAGAGACCTTATTATCCATATAATAGTATTTATTACAAGTGCTAGGTTAAAAGCAAAATTAAGTAAAATTAACAAGGCATACAAGTCTACATTCTCCACTATCCTAAAAGGATTTGTAATTGATATGAATGATGAAATCAAAAATATCAAAATCCATTTTATGCTCGTTTTTAGATTTTCATTAAAGTCTACAAAAACAAAGTTCTTGTTTTTGTATCTTTTATTGAAGTAGTTTCTTCTTTTTTTGTGTTCTTCTCTGCCTTCTCTATCATTTTGAATAAGACTTGAGTAATAAAATACATTATCCTCATAGGAAGATGAGTATTTTCTGAGTTTTTGACATTCCTTTTTTGAAAAGTCTATATCAAGAATTCTTTTTGTTATATTTGCTTTGGACTTATAAGAAATTCTTTTTTCTCTTATATTTTTTAATATTTCTACATCTTTTTCATTTTCTATCATTTTTAGAGTATCTTCTTCATACTTGTTTATAATTTTTCTTGATAAAAAATAAAAAGACACTAAAAGAAATATTACTATAAGTTGACCTAGCAAAAGTAGAATAAAGCTATTTACACTTATACTTGTGATAGCTATCATAACTAGGCTTGGTAATAATATTATAATTAAAGCGTAAATTATAAATTTTATTATGCTTCTCATTTTATTCTCTTTCTAACAAGTCCTCATAAATTTCCTTAAGCCTAATACCTATCTTTTTTAATGATTTTTCTTCAGCCTTTTTATAACCTTCTTCTTTTAGGCTTGGAAGTTGAGCTTCTAGGATTTTTATAGACTTTTCTTCAAATTCATCTATCGTTTTTGCCTTATATATTTCTTTACCATCTATTAGATTTTCATATATTTCTATATCTCTAATTAAAATATCTGTTTTCATAGCAAGGGCTTCAAGCAGAACTATACCTTCTGTTTCTTCATGGGTTGGAAATATATAAAGATCAGAGCCGCTGTAGGCTTGTCTTAAATCATCTTGTTTTACATAACCTGGAAAGTGTAGGTTTTTTAAATCTGTCTTTACAGCTCTTTTTATATTTTCTGGGACAAGATTTAAATTGAGTTCACCAAACCAAACAAATTCATATTGTGGTAGTCTTTTGGCAAGTTCAACAAAGTCAAGGATTCCTTTTCTATATATAAAAAGTCCTACAGATATAATTGACTTTTTATTTTTATCAAGTCCATATTTTTTGTAGAAATTTTCCCTATCTCCATCTTTTTTTTTCCAAAAATCAAGATCTATCCCATTTGATACAACTTTTATCTCTCTATCTAACTTATATCCTTCAAGTATTTTTCTTGAATAGTCAGTAGGAGTAAGGATTATATCCCCCTTTCTATAGGAATATACAAGCCAATTTTTAAAAATCGGAGCTATCTGATTTGAAAACTTAAAAGAATTTTTAAAATCCTCCTTGGTTGAGTGAGCATGATAAACTATTTTCTTCCCGTCTTTTTTTGCCTTATCAGCAAAAAGGACAGATTTTGGAAAAACTGTATTTATGTGACATATATCATATTCATCATTTTTATCAAGACTAAAATCAACATCTGCAAGCTTAAGGGCTTTTATCTGGTGATCTATAGCCTTTCCTACTCCTGATTCTTTTACTGTATCATAATCATCAAAATATATTAGTACTTTCATTTATTTTTCTTTCTCTAGTGCTTTTTCATATAGTTTTTCGCACTTATTACCAAAAGATTTCACAGAAAACTTCTCTAAAGCATATTCTCTTGCATTTTTGCTAAGTTTTTTATTTAAGTCTTCATCTCCTAGGACTTCTTTTACATATTTTTCAAATTCATTGAAATTTTCATATTGATATCCGTTAAATCCATCTATTATTACCTCTTTAAGGCACAAATCTTTCCTACAAATTGCAGCTATCCCATTACTTAAAGCCTCATAGTAGGTTAGTCCTTGGGTTTCTGAACTACTTGCTGATACAAAAAGATCTGCCATCCTATAGTATTCATTTACTTCTTCTGACTTAACCATACCCTTAAAGTCTATCTTTTTATCAAATTGTTTAGCATATGATTTAAGATTATTTAGGTAAGGACCTCCACCTACTAGGATAAATTCTAAATTTTTTATATCAAGCTTTTGGTAATATCTTATAAGCTCTTCTATATTTTTCTCTTCAGCAAGCCTTCCCAAATAGAGGATTACCTTGGCACTTTCGTCTATATTATGAATCTTTCTACAGTTTTTCTTATCTAGAAGTTCATCTGGCATGTGGATTCCTGTAGGTATAACTACGATTTTTTCTTTTTCTATTGTATATCTTTCTAAGATTTTTTCAGTCTTTATACTTGGAGCTATTAAAAAGTCTGTCCTATCAGCTATGGCCTTTGAGAATACTGAGATAACTTTTTTACCTACTTTTTTTGAAGGTGAGAAATAGTGGGTGTAGTCTTCATATATGGTGTGATAGGTATGAATTAAAGGGCATGACGCCTTTTTTGCTATCCTGACTGCCATCATAAAGGTTGAGAACTCACACTGACTGTGGATTATATCTGGTTTCCATTTTTTAAGCTCTATTATATATTTGTTTCTTAAAGTGGCTGAAATTCTTGCTTCCGGATAAATTTTTCCAGCCCCCAACGACCCTATATAGTAAATATTATCTTTTCTATAGCTTTCAGTCGAATTAGAGAGGGTTAGCACTTTTACATCATGGCCTTGATTTTCCAGATATTCTTTTAGGTTTAATATGGATCTTACCACACCATTTATAACTGGATAATACCAATCCGATGTTATTAAAATTTTCATTTTATCACCTCTTTATCTTAGCTTATAACATAATTTTATAAATTATATAAAGCCTTATTATTATTTTAGACAATAAGTAAAAATTTTTCAATTTTTACTGTAATGAATTTTTTATCTTAACTTACAAGCAAATTTCAAGCAAATTAGTTAAGATAATTTTATAATAAGACTATTTTTTCTTTTGTTAAAGTAATGAAAATTCTACTCTTTTAAAACTTATATTAATAGACCATTTTTATAAATAGAGTATACTAGACTATATGTATATAAAATAGGAGAGTGATTATTTGGGGAGTTTAATAGTTGGAAATATTATGCTTTTATTTTTCTCAATTTATATAGGAGTATTTTTTAGAAAATTTTATACATCTTATCCAAAAATGAAAGTAGGTTTTCATATTTGGGAAGTATGCTATAGTAAAGAAACATGGAATTATGGCAATAAGTTTGCAGGTAAAGTTTCAATTATCCTAGGTATTGTAATTTTCGGACTTATTTATCCTTGTTTTTTATACCTAAGACTTTATAAGAATATACTTATATTTAATAGAAATCTGCTTATATTTATTTTTATAGTTCTAATAGTTATTTATCTTGTACTTTTACTTCAAATAGTAAGATGGCATATGAGAAAAAAATTTAATTTAAGAGATGAAAAGGAAGATTAAAAATAAAAAAAGCTAGCCTTACTTTTTTTGTAATGTTAGCTTAAATTATAAATAAATTATTAATATTTCTTTTACTTGAATAAGGATTTTCTTGAATCAAGATATCCTTGCCTTCTTTTGTCATTTCATTTAAAAACTCCAAGTCTTTTCTATCAACATAAAAATCTTCAGAAAGAGCTTTTAGACCTTTTTGAAATTCCTTTTGACCTAAGGCTATTAGGTCTATTTTTATACCTAAGCTTATTAGTTTTTCCACATCTTTAACAGTAGATACAAAAATAAGTGTTCTTGTTGAGTCTTCTTCTAAAATCGCATTTTCTAAATCTTTATGCTCTAAAAATATGACCCTTATCCCCTTATCAATTTCTAACCTAATTAGTTTCTTTTCAAGATTTAATCTAGAGAGTTTGTCATTTAATACAATTACCTTATCAACCTTCAAAAAATTGGCCCAACTAGATACGATATTAGGATCTCTAAGTCTGTCATCTATCCTTACAATCATCTTATATTCCTTTCTTTATTCGCTTTAAGTATACCAAAAAAACATAGAAAATCAAGTGAAAACAAGAAAAAGCACTGAAATTTCAATGCCTTTTCCCTATATTTTTATGAAAACACTTTTGACTTTCTCTATATATTTTAATCTTGCAAGTGAAAGCAATCTCTCCTCTTATACCTATTTCTTAGCTTTGATGAGAAAGAATATCCTATTTCTTTAAGAAATTTAAAAACTCAATCGATTCCTCATCTTAATTCTCATAACATATAAAAGAGTGATTATAAGGATGATTTATATATACATCTTATCCCATTAGATAACAACATTGCAGTTGCATTAATAAATTCTATAAAATACATAAAATGTCTAATGCAAATCTCTATATATTAAAGAATCCTATTTATCATCATGTTTGCAAGCTTATGGATCTATCATTTAAGTCAGATAATATCTAACACTATAGATTAAAAACTATACTCTTCTTACCTTGCTTATTTCTGTTGGGCTATCTATAAGAAGGTCTGGATTATAACTTAGAAGAAAATCCTTATCCCTAAATCCCCAAGAGCAGCCTACTGTAAATACCCCAGCATTTTTCCCACATTCTATATCAACTTCACTATCCCCAAAATAAATAATATCAGTAAAGTCAACACCAAATCTTTCCTTTATTATAAACATACCCTCAGGCGAAGGTTTTCTTTTTATATCTTCCCTATAGCCCAAAACATAGTCAAAATATCCTCTACCAAAAATCTCTTCTATAACCTTTTTACAAGTAGAATCTGGCTTATTAGAAAAGGCTACAATAATCTCCCCACTTTCTTTAAGCTTATTAAGTTGATCTACAATCCCATCATAAGGTTTTGTTAGGTAGGATGGATTAGAATCGTACTTTTTATTGTAATGATTTAGAATCTCAAGTCTTTTCTCTACATTATTTTCAAAATTTATATAATCTAGGCTCTTATTTATCAATACAACAGGACCATTTCCAACAAACTCTCTAATCTTTTCTTTAGGAAGCCCCTCTAATCCAAAATCTTTTAAAGATTCATTTATATTATAGGCTATGGAATCAATTGTATATAACAATGTTCCATCTATATCAAAAATATACATTTTATCTCCTTAATATCTTTGTTTAAATTTCAATAATAAAAAACCAGTATTACTATACCACTTATCCATGGTATAATAAAAGAAATACTTTAAGTTAAAAAGAAAAAAAGAAAGGAAATTATGAATAAAAGAAGAAATTTATCCATGTTAAGTGATTTTTATGAATTCACTATGGCTTATGGATACTTTGAAAGCGGAATGAAAGATACTATTGCTGTATTCGACGCATTTTTCAGGAAAAATCCCGATGATGGAGGTTTTGCCATATTTGCAGGACTCGAGGATATAGTAGAATATGTAGAAAATATTCATTTTGATGAAGAAGATATTGAATATTTTAGAAAAAATACAAACTTTTCAGAAGAATTTTTAGCTTATCTAAAAGACTTTAAGTTTACAGGAGATATTTGGGCCTTTCCAGAAGGTTCTGCCATGTTTCCATCAGAGCCTATTATTACAGTAAAGGCTCCAATAATAGAGGCACAAATATTAGAAACCTACCTACTATTATCTTTAAACTATGGATCTTTGGTTGCAACAAAAACCAATAGGATAGTAAGAGCTGCAAAGGGAAGAACTGTAATGGAATTTGGGGCAAGACGTGCCCAAGGACCTGATGCTTCTGTAAAAGGAGCAAGAGCTGCTTTTATAGCAGGAGCGCCTATCACATCAAATACCCTATCAAGTCAAATGTATGCTTATCCAGCAGGAGGAACTATGGCTCACTCTTGGGTTCAATCATTTGACTCAGAATATGAGGCTTTTTTAGCCTATGCCAAACTTTATCCTAACAATTGTATCCTTCTTGTGGATACATATGATGTTTTAAAACAAGGTATCCCAAATGCAATAAAAGTGTTTAAAGAAGTTTTAGATCCACTAGGTCTAACAGGTGGAATTAGAATTGATTCTGGTGATATAGCATACCTATCAAAAGAGGCAAGGAAGATGCTTGATGATGCGGGTTATAAGAAAGCCACAATAGTTGCATCCAACTCACTTGATGAATATAAAATTGAATCCCTACTTCAACAAGGAGCGGAAATAGACTCTTTTGGTATAGGGGAAAGACTAATCACTGCAAAAAGTGACCCTGTTTTTGGTGGCGTTTATAAACTTTCTCAAATAGAAGATGAGGATGGAAAAAAAGATAAAATCAAAGTTAGTGAGAATGTTGAAAAAATAACAACTCCAGGCCTTAAAGAAGTATATAGACTCTATGATAAAAAAACAGGCAAGGCTGAGGCTGACTATATAACTTTAAAGGACGAAGAAGTTGATGATACCAAGCCTTTGGTAATATTTGATCCTCACTTCACCTGGAAAATGAAGAGAATGGAAAACTATAAATTAAGAAAGATGCAAATTCCAATATTTGAAGATGGTAAGAGAGTTTATAAATCTCCAAAAATCGAAGAAATCAACGAATATTGCAAAGCAGAAGTAAAAAGCTTATGGGATGAAGTAAAAAGATTTGACCAACCTCATAACTACTATGTAGACCTATCACATGACTTATGGAACTTAAAGCAAAATCTCATTATGAAAGCAATGAGTAAATAATGATAGCTATAATTAGTGGAGCAAGTTCTGGTATTGGCTTTGAATTTGCAAAACAAATTGACGATAAGAATTATGAAGAAATCTGGCTTATAGCAAGAAGAGCTGAAAAGCTTAATCATTTAAAAAAAATCCTCAAAACAAGGGCAAAAATACTTGCCCTTGATTTGTGTGAGGAAAAGTCTTTTGAAATAATTGAAGATGAGCTTAAAAAAACAGACAAAAAGATAGGTCTATTGATAAACTCTGCAGGGGTAGGCATTAATGACTATTATAAAAAAACTTCATTAGAAGATGATTTAAGGACTATTGACTTAAATATTAGGGCCTTAATAAGCCTTAGCAAAATAAGCCTTAAATATCTCAAAAAAAATGGAATAATTTTAAATATTTCTTCATCCGCAAGTTTCATTCCTCAACCAAAGTTTGCAATCTATGGGGCAAGTAAGGCATTCGTCCTTTACTATTCAAGGGCTATAAGACGAGAATTTAAGGATATAAAAGTTTCAGTTTTATGTCCAAATAGAGTTATGACAGAATTTATAAAAGATGATGATAAAAAAACTATAAAAGACTTGGGTAATGAAGATATTAAAAAGCTTGTAAGAAAAGCTTTAAAGCAAATGGGAAAAAAGGATATAATAAGCCCCCACCCTCTTTCAAAACTTCTTCTTCTCATATCAAAAGTTATACCCCATTCTTTGATTATGAAATTTGAGAAGATGCTGGGCATGTATTAATTGATTTTTTTTGAATTTAAAGAATGAAAATTTAATATTGAATAAATCATCTAATATTTTGTTTAATTTTGTTTCAAGTATTTTTCTTGGCATAAAAATTCCTCCTGATTGCATTCTCTTTATCCTAATCAGAAGCTTTTAATACACAAATTTATATAGTATCTACTTTTCTACCCCTAGGGGTAGAATTTTTTGCTATATTTTTCTTTTATTATTCTTCAATTTACTTTTTTACTTAATTTATTAGCTAGGATTTGATAAAATATTTATTTTGTTAGATTCAAGTTAATTAAAATAAATTTAATTTCTTCTATATAATTTTATCTCACCCTAGCTAGTTATCCATACGCCTTTTTAATCTTTGTAATATATAGACAATATATCATCTATTTTACTAATTTTATAATAGATCTTTTCAAATTTTTGTTATATATCCTTAAAAAAACTCACTTTATTAGTTTATTTTAATTTAAATTTAGGAATACATTAATAAAGCTTTTTAATTTATAATTCAAAATATTTATTTATAAATTTTGAAACTCCATTATTCAAATTAGAATCAGTTAGATAATCTGACTTCCTTTTCAAAATTTCTTTTGCATTTCCCATTGCTACTGATACTCCAGCAAAATCAAGCATTTCAATATCATTAATATTGTCACCAAAGGCCATTACATTTTCTCTTTTTAGTTTTAAATACTTACATAAAGTTACTAAACCTTGACCCTTTCCTGAGTTTTTATTAAGAATTTCCAAGCTAAAAGTCTCGTTTCTCATTAGCTTATATTCCTTAGATAGTCTTTGATAATTATAATTTTCAAACCTATCAATTTCTTCTTTTTTTCCCATTATATTTATCCTACAAATGGGTTCGTTATTATATTCTTTTAGTTTTCCACTTTCCATTTTTAAAATTTTTTGGTCATGAATAAATGCTTCATTATAAATAATGTTATCATTATATAATTTACTGTCAGTATAAAATGCAACTTGTAAATCTTTAAAAGGCTTAGTTAAATTTATCAATTTACTATAATCTTCAACAGTCAAAGCATTTAACTTTATATATTCACTTTCTACATTAGGCTTTATTATAGAACCCGTATTAGTTATAGAATAATTATTTTTTCCAATCAAATCAAGATCTACTAAAAACCTTTTAAATCCTTGATATGGTCTTCCAGTACATATTACTATTTGAAATCCTCTGTCTGATAATTTCTTGATAGAGTTTATATTCTCTTTGGATAGTTCCCTATTTCCATCTAACAAAGTTCCATCTAAATCAAAGGCTATTAACTTTATAGGTCTCATTGTATCATACATTTTTAATTGTAGTAGGAGCTTAACGCTTCATATAGCTGTTTACTATTTAATTCAGCAAATGCCTTACTTACTTTTGCCTTTCCTGTTTTTACAAAGGATAGTTTTGTCCCTAAAAAAGATAGTACACTTTCATTAAAATCTATTCCCATTTTTAAAAATATTTTTCCAATATCCTTTTTTATATGATTATAATTTTCTTTCTTAGATGATAAATGTAGTATAAACACAATTTCTATCGCACAACCATCAAGTATTTTATCTTCTATATATTCTAAGAAAAGTGATAAATATCTACCACTTTCTGCTATTAATATTTCCGCCTTATCTTTTTTTAGACTATCTTTTCTTCTTGATATTCCAAAATAATAATTTAGTAATTGATATTTATGTGCATGAGTTTTATTAACCCCTTCGACTAATTCCTTCCTATAATTCTCTGGATTGTTAATAATTTTTTTCATATTCATTCCTAATTCTATATTTGTATATAAGTTATTTTGTATTTTAAATAAATTTATATACAAATTTAATATCTCTGTAAAATATTAATTATTTCAAAACAATACTTACAAATTAATAAAGGGGGCTTTCGCAAAATGAATTAATCATTCTAAAATAATTACAAGCCTCTTTTTGACAATTTGACCTCTATGAGTGACATGCTATTCTCAAAATAATATATAAGTAACTTGTAATGATTAACGTTAGAAATTCATAATTTTGCAACGACCCCTTATATTAAATAACTATTACCAGCATTAGTATCTTAATAATTATTTAGTTAAATATATCCTCTCTAGCTTTAAGACCTAGACTCTCAGCAAAATCTTTTATTTGTTGATCTGAAAGTCCCTCTGTCTTTCTAATAGTTAATGTATCTAAATAAATTCCTGCTGCTTTGTTAACAGTCTCTATTAATCCAAAACAATCTTGATAACTTTTGCCAGATGCCATTACTCCATGACTATCCCAAACTACTATTCTAGAAGTCTTCAATTTTTTTGCGGTTGCACTTCCTATAGATTCTGTTCCAGGTAGTTGCCAAGGCACAACTCCTATTCCATCATTAAATACATAAACACCTTCTGTTAAAACCCTCCACAAGGGAAGTGTATAAGCTTTGTCAGTTGCTTCTAAAACTAAACCTAACTTAACAATATTTGTAGCATGGTTATGAAGTATAACTTTATGATTTGGATCAATTTCTAATCTTGAGCTATGGGATAAAGTATGCAAATAAAACTCACTCGTTGGTTTATTATTTTCTTCAAACCCCCATACTATGGTATATCCTTTTTCTGTTATTTTTACAACTCCAATATCTGTTCTTAAATTATCTTTTAACGTTCTAAAATGGCTTCCACTAGCTGTTATCAAAATATATCTACCAACTAAATTATCAGGCATATTAGGAATTTCAACGTTACGTTCTAAAGATTTATCTAATTTTATTTTGGATACCTCGTAATCAGAAAGTAAATAGCTTACATTTCCACCGTTGTATTCATCCCATCCCCTCTTCCACATATCATAAGTTATATCAGCAATTCCTCTAACAGGTTCTGATTCAATAAAATTATTTTTCAAAATTAACTCCTTTTTACTTATTAATTAAGTTATTAATCCTTTTTTTGATTCTTGTCAAAATCTAAAAACAAAGTTTCTTTTCCTTTGTAATTAACTACAAGAGCTAAAATTAATGATATAATTGTTGCAATTATAGATTTATTAAATAATCCGTAAAAAAACAAGATTAAACTTAAAACCAATAGAATCTTCCAAATAGTTTTTCTACTCATTCATTAACTCTAAATTATATTTCTTTCTATTCTTTATTAGTAATATATATAAAACTATGAATACTACAAAACCAATTATAGCTATTACATCTCCATTAAATCCGTTAACTAATAAATATCTTAAAATCGGTCCTTCGAATGTACTCCAACCTATCATTTGTTGACCAGCTGCTAGAGTACCTGTTTCTTCAGCTAACCTAGTCATGTAAGGTGCAAAATATGTTGCTCCATATAAGAATATTGGAGCGGTCCATATACCATGAATTATCATTCTAAGAACATTTCCATTTGTTAGTAATAAAGCAGCAACTACAAATGATAAATTTATAATACCTGCGAATGGTAAAACTTTATTTCCTGGTAAAATTAATGAGAACAATAGAAGAAATGGTATTGTAATTATTACTGATACCCACAACTCATTTCTACCACCAAGAATAGGCCAATCAAGTCCAATATATATATCTGCATCTTGTCCATATTTCTTTTTCATGAAATCAGAAACTGCTTCGGATATAGGTGAAAGTGCTTCTGAAAATAGTTTTGATACCATTGGAAATAAAGTAAGCGCTGTAGCGGCTTGAACTGATAGTATTAAAGAATCTTTAATTCCATATCCTGCCAATACTCCTAAACCCAAACCTATTATGGCACCCATTACTGAATTTTCACCAAAAATTCCTATCTTCTCTCTAATTGCACTTGAATCTAATTCCTTATTTAATAAGGGTATTTTTTTTAGCAATTCATCAACCGGGTACATTATTACTGCAAATAGTGATATGAAGTGCGGCACTGTAACATTTGGTATGCCTGTTAATCTTTCAATCTCAGGTTGCCAAGCATCTCCTAATTTTAACTCTAAGAATATTAATATAGATGCTGCTACAAAACCCAATATTACATTATTTGTAAAATATGATACTAAAATAGCACTAAATATTTTATTCCATACATTCCATAAATCTACATTTAAAGTTTTTGTTTGTTTTGTAACTAGCATTATTATGTTTATAAAAATCTGTAATGGAAATACTAGAAATGCAAGAGGCCATGCCCATGTTATAGATGCTGCCCCTGGCCAACCAATATCTACTGCAGGTAAAGAAATACCTGTATTTTGTGACATAGCTTTAGCTGCACCACCCATTGTTGATCCCATATAGTCTATAAGTAAGCTCATACCAGTGAAAGCTATACCAATTGTAAGTCCAGCTTTAAAGGCATCTTTAACTTTCATTTTCATAATCAATCCGATAACAAACATTAATAATGGCATAAATACAGCTGCGCCCATATCAAGTATGTAATTGATTACACTAGCTAAAAGATCCATGTTTTCCTCCCATAAATTTATTTATTATTTATTAATATAATCTATTATTTTTTCTAATTCTTGTTCCATACCAATACCTGTTAAAAATGCAATTCCATTAAATACAGGTATTCCATAATCTTTTTCTGGCTTAACTATTGATACATATGCATCCGCATTTTTTATATGATAATCTAAAGATTTCATATCTACTGCATCAACCTTTACTCTAATTCCTTTTTTTTCTAATTCTCTTTCCAATTTTGAAGCAACCGTTTGACTTGTTGCTACTCCTGAACCGCATGCTACTATAATTCTTTTCATTCTTTACTCCTTTATTAAATTTTCTAATTCTTCTTTTATTTCATTACCGCTTTTTGAATTTTTTATTTTCTTTAACAATTCTTTGTCACTAAATATACTCATTAATTTAACTAATAATGGCACTTGTGATTTGGGGTCAGCTACAGCAAGCATAAATACCAAATCAACTCCTATATTTTCATTTGGATCTTCCATATTTTTAAATTCAACCTTATTCGATAGGGTAGCTACTGCTATAGCAGCTGATTTTACATGTTTTGGGTCAGTATGAGGTATTGCAACTTTTATTTCACCAGTGTTAAGTCCTGTAGGATACTTTAATTCTCTCTCCCTGACCGCATCAAAAAATGTTTTATTCACTTTGTCAGATTCCATCATTTTATCTGACATAAATTTCAATAATTCGTCTCTATCTTTAAATTTACAATTTAAAAATATCAAATCTTCTCTAATTTCTATCTGATTTTCCATATATTGCATAAATTTATAATAAAATTACAAATCTATATATCCCTTCCTTTCTTTCTTATTCACTTTTCATATAAAATTTATTATGATAAATATTAATTGTTTACTTATTTATCAAATAATTATATTTTACAATTGTTTTTTTCATTTCTTTTCTAGTTCTAGCAAGTTCTAATGAATTCTTAAATTCTTTAACTTTGAGTAGATTTATAAGTTCAAATAGTGCTTTTAAATGATCCTTATTTTCATCAACTGCTAGAATACAAACGTATTTAATTGGATCAAATCTTGGTGAGCCGAAATTAACCGGTTTTTTTAATCTAGCAAGTGATAGAGATGTTTTAATAACATTTTCAGAAATATTTCCATGAGGTAATGCAAAGTTTTCACTTATTACAATATATGGCCCATATTTTTCTATATTTTCAATCATCTCATTTATATACTCTTCATTTATATATTTTTTATCTAATAAAATCTGGCTAGCCATTTTTATAGAATCTTTCCAATTTTTTGGACAAATATCTAAAACTATATTATCTTCTGTTAGCAAATCATCCAAGCTTTGACCTTCCTGTATATCTACATCTTCTAAAAATATTTTATTATTATATTCATAATTGTTTATTAATTTAGAATCATTTGAATTAAAATTATAATTTGAAATTAGTAATCTTCCTTTTTCATATATATAATCAGATATTTTCTTATGGTCTACTTCATTAATCAAAGGTGAAACTTTAAGATAGTCATCAGTGATATTACTTAAATCAACTGTAGTTATGATTATGTCTATTGATTCCAAATCTATACAATTTAATTGGTGGCTAGTAGTGTTTCCAATTATTTTAAAATTAAATAAATCCCTTAATTTATTGTTTAATAACTGGCTTGTACCTATACCTGAATTACAGACAACTAAAACCCTTAGTTTTTTACATACTTGATCTATTATCCTTTCAAAAGAAGCATAAATATAGATAACTATATAGGAAATCTCTACATCACTTATATCTCTTTCTAAGTATTTAGAAAGAATATAAGAATTTTTTTTGATTTTTTCAAATAAATCCTTCTTTTCTTCAATAATTGATCTTAGCTCTGGATAATCTATTATATCTGCTCCTCCATGTAGAGTCATTCTTTCAACATGAAGCGATAAACTTTCAAATAATTTATAATCTAAATAGAAGGGTATAGATAACTCATTAGATATTACATCAATTAATTCTCTGGTCATAAATTGAACACTTATGGAATCATTTGCATTGCTATTAACAACTTTATATTGTAATTTTGATATTAATATATCTAAATAATTAACTTCATTAGTTTTATTTTTAATATCAAAATACTCACATATATGCCTGTATAAACTAATTGACAAATCACTTACTGAATTTCCTTTAAAATATTTATTTTTTTCTTTTTCACTATTAATATTTAAAGAAATATACAATAAATATAATGATAGTATGTTGAACGAATTTTCTGAGAATATAATATTATGCCTATATTCTGCTTCTCCGATTATATTGCGAATAGTTTTCTTATCATCTTCTATCTTTAAAGCTATATCATTATAGTTTTTTTTGATCCAATTTAATAATATTATAAATAAATAATAGCTTTTTATTAAACTATCAATAAAAAATATATTTTTGTTATATGAATTCCCACTTAACTTAATTCCCTTACCTGATCTACTCACAATTTTTAAATTATTTTTACTATTAAACTTAATTAAATCGTCTAAGTCGGATGTAATTGTAGAACGAGATATCATCATAATATCAGCCAATTTTTGCTTTGTTATATAATCATTAGATAGAAATAATATAAGTGATTCAACTAATAATCTTTCTGATTTATCCATTGTATAAGTGTAAAAATTTAAATTTTTAATAACTTTACTAATCTGTTCTTTATTTTTAACTTTTAAACAACCGTCTTGACTATCAATTTTTTCAATAGAGTCTGAAAGGAAATGTGTGTTAATATATTTGATATCATCATTTATTGTTCTTTCACTTACCTTATATCTGTCTTTTAGAAAATGTAGTGAAATAGGATCATTTGTATCTAAAATTATAGATAATATCTCTAATCTTCGTTTATTTATATTATCACCTTCCTTCCAACTAAATAATATAATAGTATTGAAAAACTAACAAGTACAAAAGTTTTCCGACGTTGGAAGTTAAATGTACGAAGTTAATTATTGTAAATGTAATAAATTACAATACTTCAAAAGTTCTATTTTTTTACTACTATTTATTAAGTTATCTACTTTAGAATATTAATTTTAAATTTCCATTATTTGTGATATAATCATTTAAATTAAGCTTTCTATTATTAATAGATATTATAAGCATTCACCATCTTTCAAATTTTCTTCTAATTATATCAAAATCTATGTCCCATTTTGATTATGAAATTTGAGAAGATATTTAATTTATACTAAATTGGAGAAATCTATGAAATCATTTGTAAAAGCATATAAAGATTTAGAAAAAGATGAGCTTTATGAGATATTAAAGTTAAGAGAAAAAGTATTTAAAATAGAGCAAAATTCCCAATATACAGACTTGGATAATCTTGATAAAGAAGCTATTCATATTTTTATAAAAGATGATGGAATAATAAAAGCCTATGCAAGACTAATTGAGAAGGATAAAAATAAAAAGATAGGAAAACTTGCGAGGGTTATTTCAAGAAAAAAAACTTATGGAAGAAAGATATGTGAAATTGCTATAAAAACTGCCTTTGATGATTTAAAACTTAATGAAATTTTTATAGAAGCACAGGTCCAAGCTATGGGTTTTTATGAAAAACTAGGCTTTGAAAAAACATCAAAACCCTATGATTATGCTGGTATTAATCATATTGATATGATACTTAAAAAGGACTATTAATAGTCCTTTTTTAAAATAATATTTCTATACACTTTTGTGGTCTTCCGCTTGTTTGAGAATTGGCGTTTGCATCTTTAGCATAACCTTTTTCGACCAATATATCCATAATTCTTACAGCTGATCTTCTTGTAAGGGAAAGAAGCTTTGCCATTTCACTAGATCTTATCTTCTTATCACTCTTATTGCATACAAAAGTCGATATATTATAAAGGTGCTTTTTTAAAATCCCTGTATTTTCTGATATTTTATTTATATCACCTGATGCTGATATTTTTTTATTTTTCATAAGGTCATATTTTTCAAGAGAAATTCCATCATAGTAAATTATCCTATAAGTTTCATCTATGAATTTCTTGGCATATTGAGAATTTTTAATGGCTTGATTTATTGTATCTCCACCAGAAAGCAAAAGAGATAAGTCTGTTTGATGATTCCTTAAAAAGGTCTTTGCATTATTGAGAGTATACTTTCTTAAAAGTCCCTTATTTGAAATAATAATTCTTTCTTCATCTTGCTTAAATAATATTCCATCAACTAAGATAGAGTAATCTTTAATAAGCTTGTTATTATAGTCATTATCCTCCCCTTTAAAATTGTGAACTATAAAGCTTTTGTTAGAAGCCTCCTTACTTTTTATATCATTTATAAGATAAGTAAGGTCATTTTTTATATCAAGCTTGGTAACTCTTAGTCTAAACACTGGTATTTCAAGCTTTTTTAGGATATTATAAGAATAACCAAAAGCTGTAAAAACACAGTCAATTTTTCCCTCCTTAAAAAGTCTTATATGATTTGATAGATAAAAGTCCTCGTCATATTTTGGCTTATTTTTTAGAACATAGTATCTTTCAAAATCTAATTCAAATTCTTCTACCAAGTCATCGACTAAACTTTTTTCAACTACATCAAAACTTGGACAATTAAACTTAATTCCCAATTCTACATAATTAAAGAAAGCCTCGCTTAAACTCACAACAGATCTATGAGCATAAGTCATAGGAACATTTATAGAAAAATTTCTACTAAGCTCATAAAAAACACCTATACCTGTTGCAAATATTCCATCTATATCATCAGGCAATGCTTTTATATCCTGCTTTATAAGGGTAGTATCATCTATTATAATCTCTTTTGTTTCTATAGAATCTATTCCATCAATGATATTTTTAATTTTATTTAAAGATTCGTCTGTACCTACTATTAATATTTTCATGATTTTATTATATCATAGTATTTTTGAAAAATAATTTGCAATTTTTAGTGAATTAATTTATAATTAATTTAAGACATGATTAGGACATAGAACTTCCTAATATAAGTCTATTAAGAATTTATTTTTACACTGTGAAAACGAATCCAAGAGAGGAGAAAAAATGGATGTAATTAAACTTGCAAAAGAAAATGAAGATTTATGTATCGAAATGAGAAGAGAACTTCACAAGATTCCAGAGCTTGAGCTTGAATTACCAAAGACTGTTAAGTATGTCAAATCAAAGCTTGATGAATTTGGCATCAAATACACTGAAATGATTAATGGAAATGCTCTTGTAGCAAATATATATGGTGATAGTGAAGGAAAATGTCTTGCAATAAGGGCAGATATCGATGCTCTTCCAATCCAAGAAGAAACTGGCCTTCCTTTTGCTTCAACCCACAAGGGGAAAATGCACGCTTGTGGTCATGATTCACACACAGCCATAGCCCTTACAGCTGCAAAAATCTTAAATGAAAATAGGGATAAACTCAAGGGAGTCGTTAAATTTATTTTTCAACCAGGAGAGGAAGTTCCAGGTGGTGCAAAACCTATGATTGAAGAAGGTTGTCTTGAAAATCCAAAAGTAGAACATATCATAGGTATGCATGGTGGATGGCTATCAGATATACCTCATGGGAAGATAGGATTTAAGGATAATGAGCTTATGGCATCTATGGATATATTTTCTATAAAAGTTAAGGGAAAAGGTGGGCATGGTGCCAATCCTCAAAACGCTATAGATCCAATAATTATATCTGCAGAAATCCTTATGGGCCTTCAAAAAATCATATCAAGAGAAATAGCTCCTGTAGATTCTGGTCTTGTATCTGTATGTAAAATTGAAGGTGGATATACACAAAATATTATTCCAAACGAAGTAAATATGCTTGGTACAGCAAGAGCCCTTGATGAAGATATAAGGGATAAAATAGAAAAAAGAATTTCTGAGATAGCTGAGGGTATAGCAAAAACTTATGGTGCTAGTGCTGAGACTTTTTATGAGAGATTCTACCCAGTTCTTAAAAATGACCCAGAGTTTAACAGTTTTGTTAAGGAAAATACTAGGAAAATTTTTCCAGATGATATATTTGAACTTGAAAAACCAACCATGGGTGGAGAAGATATGGCTTTCTACCTTAAAGAAGTCCCAGGAACCTTCCTATTTTTATCAAACTTAAAAGAAGCAGCAGACGGAGAAAAATACTCTAACCACAATCCTAAGTTTGACTTAGACGAATCGCTATTTTATAAGGGTGTTTCAATATTTTTAAAAACAGCCTTTGAATTTTTATCTTAGGAGTAAGTAATGGAAAAAATGAATCTTAAAAAAGACTACAGGATGCATGTAGTTGTTATAGCAGTTGCAATCCTTGCAGAACTTATAGGCGCAAAAACTTTATCTATAAGAGGAATAAATATAGTATTCTCACCATTAATATGGTCTATGCTTATAGTATTTCTAATATTTATGTCTCCTTTAAAGCTTGTAAAAAGAGAAGATGCCCCTTCTGCAAATAACATGATGAGTATTATGCTTGCAGTTTTGATAGCGAAACTTGGAGTAACAAGCGGAGCCCAAATTGAGGCTATAAAAGAGGCGGGTCTTGCTCTTGTTTTACAAAACTTTGGTAATCTTGGTACCATAATAATTTCTCTTCCAATAGCCCTAATTTTAGGTCTTAAAAGAGAGTCAATTGGTATGTGCCATGCCCTATCAAGAGAATCAAACGTTGGTCTTATTCAAGATACTTACGGAGCAGAATCAGCTGAATTTAGAGGAGTAATGGCAGTTTATATCATAGGAACAATTCTTGGACCTATAGTGCTTAGTGTCCTATCATCTATAACAATTTCACTTAATGTGGTATCTCCACTTGCAGCCGCGATGGGAACAGGAGCAGGCTCTGCATCAATGATGACAGCAGGACTTGGAGCTTTAATTGCAAACCATCCAGAACTTGAAGCACAGATGACAGCCTTTGCTGGACTTTCAAACTTGATTTCATCAGTCATAGCCTTACCACTTGGAGCTTTCATAGGACTTCCTTTGACAGAATTTTTATATAATAAACTTAACTTCTTTAGAAGAAAGGATAAGAAATAATGGAAAAAATAAAAACTGAAATGCCAAATATTTTTATGGCCCTAGCCTTTACAGTAGTTGTATCTACTATATGTAACATAGTAGGATATGAGTTTAATATTATGCAATCTCTCCCAGGTATGATTATACTTGCAGCTTTATGTATAGCTGGCTATTCCCTATCCTTTATAGTTCCTATCAAAAAAATATCCTCAGTATTGTGGATATCAATTCTTGCCATATTTCTAGCAAGTCCTATATCCCCAATATCAGAACTTATTATAAAATATGTTGGAAATATAAATCTGAATGCAATAACAACACCAATCTTAGCCTATGCTGGAATAATCATAGGTAAGGACTGGGGAGCTTTTAAAGAAGTTGGAGTTAAGGGTATTATTGTTTCAATCTTTGTAATTATAGGAACTTTCCTAATATCATCACTTATGGGTGACTTCTTTATGGGTATATTCTAAAAATATTAATCAAAATCACTTGTTCATCTTGTAGTTTGCACAAGCGCCTATAAGAAACATATACCTGCACCCTATCGGGGCTTTGATTATTCTGTCACATAAGACTATCCCAAACTTGATATATCCCCTCTTTACTAGACAATGAAACTGACCCCAAAAATCGAAAAAACAACTTGGAAGGTCAGCTCAGAATATCACAATTATAATTTATGGAGGCTTTTTGCTACTTCAAGCTAAAGTTTTTCCCCCACCTGCTGCATAGCAGGTGGATTTTTGTTTCACTCGAATCCGCTCGCTTAACTTACTAAAGTAGATAATTAAAAACAAGGAAGTAGTAGTTCTACTTCCTTGTGAATGATTGTGTTTATTTTATCTACCAACACTATTTGACAAAGATCCACAAAAAAGGCTGTTGCAGGATGAATTAATCCTTTAAATATAATTCAAAATCTCAAAAAAGCCTTAGGACTTATTTAAAATTATACAAGAATAAAAATTCATGATTTTGCAACAGCTACTTTTTCTATACTATATTATTTTGCATTTGCGATAGCTTCATCTACTGCTTTAAGAAAGGCCTCAGATGAAACTGTAGCTCCAGATACTGATTCAATATCAGCTGTAGAATCTTTTCCCTTTAATTTTTCTGTTAACTCATCAAGGGCAACTTCTCCTACTTTATCTGTTTCTTCAGATTTTCTTTCTATATTTACAATTTTTCCAGCATCATCGAGCTTTACTGTAACTTCAATATTACCACCATATCCTTCAGCTGAAGCTGTGCCAGTTTTTGCTGCTTCTGCACTATCTTTACTCTTTCCACAAGCTGTAAGGGCAAGGGCAAGCACCCCAACTGCAATTATTTTCTTTATATGCATAATCTTATCTCCTTTATAATTATCTTTAAGTTAAGTACTTTCATAAAAATTATACTATATTTTTATTTTTAATACAATAAAAGAGGCTATTTTACGCCATTATTTTACAAATATTAGGAAAAAATATCTCCTATAACTTCTCTAATATTTTTCATATCTTTTATCTCTAAAGTTTTAAAATCTTTCTTATCAACTGAATTTCTTGCAATATATGCTCTTTTATAGCCCAATCTTTCAAGCTCTTTTAACCTAGACCTTATTTGAGGAACTTTTTTAAGCTCTCCTGTAAGACCAACCTCAGCTATAAAGACTGTCTTATTGTCTATGGGTTTTTTAAGATAAGATGATGCAATTGAAACCATTATAGCAAGATTTACTGATTGCTCTCTTAATTTAAGTCCTCCTGTTGCCTTTATTATTACATTTTCATCAAAAAGATTTATTCCTGCTCTTTCTTGTAAGATTGAAATTAGGGTATTAAGCTGATCTTTCCTAAGACTATCTCCTATCCTTTGTGGATATGGCATAAAAGACTTTGAAACTAAAGATTCTATTTCAACTTCAAGAAGCCTCGTACCCTCTTTCATAACTGAAATTGCAGAACCTTCTATAGATTCATCTCTTTCTGTTATAAAATATTCTGATGGGTTTGTTATCTCTATTAGGCCTTCTTCTTGCATCGAAAAAAGTCCAACTTCACCGGTTGGCCCAAACCTATTTTTAGTTGCAGTAAGCATCCTTAAGTCCTCTTCGCTTTCTCCATCAAGAACTAATACTGTATCAACCAAATGTTCAAGTGTTCTTAGGCCAGCCATCTCACCTGTTTTGTTCATATGTCCTACCATTATAAAAGCCCTTTTATTTTCAGGATTTTTGGCAATTTCTACACACTTATTGGCGCACTCTACGCTTTGAGTAGGAGAACCTTGTTTATTGTCAAACTCAGCCAAGGCGAAAGTTTGAATAGAATCTAGGATAATAATTTGAACATCTCTTTTTTCAATCTCCCTTATAGCAAGATCCATAGAGTTTGTAGATAAAATCCAAATATTTTTGGAGATATCTCCTATTATCCTATCCGCCCTTGATTTAATTTGACTTTCAGATTCCTCTCCTGATATATACATAACCCTTATTCCCTTTTTGGCAAAAGATGCTGAAAGTTGCAATAAAAGGGTTGATTTACCAGCACCTGGCCTTGCTGTAAGAATTGATACAGAATCTTTTACAAGACCACCACCTATTGCCCTGTCAAACTCATCATAGGATGATTTTATCCTTTCAGATTCGTCTACCCTTATATCAGATAAAAGCCTTGCCTGATTCGAATCATCAAGGGTTAAGGAAGTATTTTTAGCTTTTTGACTTTCTTTTGTAACAGTCTTTTCTATAAGACTTCCCCACTTGCCACACTCAGGACACTTTCCTGCCCATACATTTTGAACATGGCCACAGTTTTTACATTCATAAGCTTTTTTAAGCTTAGGCATCAATATCTCCTAATCTGTAATTTACAGAAAATCTTTCTACTGCCTTTTTTGGATCTTCATCATATATTTTTTTAAACTTATCTCTTAGACTTTCTTTTTCATCCACTAAATTTTTAATACAATCAAGGTAAGATTTTTCATCATCTGAAAGTCCATTTGAGGCTAAAGCTATTAGGTAATCTAGCCATTCATAAACCTTTTTACCATCATATTTCGCAAAAAATCCCTTATATTTTGTATCTTTTTTAAGTTTTTCACACTTTGTATAGGTCATATTTGAAAATTCTTCTCTTAACTTATTTAAATTTTCTTCATTGTAAAAAAGTCCTTTCATTAAGGCTGCAAATGAAAGATTATATGGGTAAGGCACAGCATCTGGCATCCTTATTTCTATATATCTTTTGGTTCTTACATCTGGAAATACTATGGATAAGGCATGAAATATCATCTTATCTGATGAATCTTCATCTAATATTTCAGAAAACTTAGTAGCACCCTTGTATATATCTTCTCCATCCTTATTAATAAAGATAATATCTGTATTTAAAATCTTATCTGCATATTTTCCATATGATAAGTCATCATCAAAGGCAAAGTCATAGACTCCTGTCCTTTGTGGATCACAATATTCCCATATTTGTTGGCGAAGGTTTCTATATTTATAAGCTTTGCCTTCAAATATATAAGAATTATCATAAAGAGTATACATAAATGAAGATAGCGCATTTGCTACGAAAAATTTCTTTTTAAAATCTTCTTCATCAGAAAAGTCAATGGCTGTTTGGACACTAGCAGACCCTCTCATCATATTTATTGAAGTCTTTCCTCCATATTTTAAAAAGTATTCTTGCATATACCTATACCTATCCTTAGGTATTATATTTAAATCTCTTACCTTAGTTTTTGGATGATAGCCTAAAGTTAAAAGATATTGACCCTTTTGTTCATATATAGGGATAATATCTTTCATTATTTTTTTATAAGATTCATCCAAATCTTTTAGACTTTTCTTTGCATCTATAGCAAGTTCAAATTGACCTGCTGGCTCAAGGTTAATAGCAACATCATCATGTCTTAGTCCTAGTATATAACCTTCTTCCTCGCTTTCTACACTAAAGCCCATATCTTTTAGTCTTTTTAAGGTATCCCCTACTCCCTTATCACCAAAATAATCATAAGAGTCAAGACTTTCCTTATCTATAGTAAAATGTTCCATTTCTAGACCAGTTTTATACTCATCTTTTCCTTTTTCTCCCTTTTTAATATAGGAGATTATTAAATCTCTTTTTTCATAATAATTCATGGTCTTATCCTCCAAAATCCTTATAAACTACTAACTATAATTATACCCAAACTATTTCAATAATTAATTATTTTATCAATTTTCCTATAATTTTAAAGATATTTGTAAAAATCTCACATAAGCCTTAAAATATAAGAAAGAAATAAAAGGAGTGACTTATGAGAAAGAAATTACTCACAATCCTTTTTTTAGGGCTTGTTCTGAGCTCTTGTAAGGGGAATAAAAACAAAATAGATAATGATTCTTCTATTGAAGTTAAGAATGATATTTCTAGCAAGAAAGATATAAAAGATAGGTTAAAAACTGATAAAAAAGATATCAATGATAGATTAGTATCTAATAAGGATGAAAAACAAGATAAAAAAGTTAAAAGTGATATAAAAAGAAATGGTCAATACCAAGATATATATGATAGGCTAAAGGGTGTAAAATTCAATATAAAAGGTGGGTCTATGGTAGAAGCTCTTTACTTTTATAGGGATGGATACTTTGATGGCGTAGAAAAGGGTGGAAATGGTGGACACGTATCAATCGCTCTTTATAATGGAAAGTTTGATATTACAAAAAAACTATCAGATACTTCTTACAACCTAACTCTTCAAAGACTAGATTCTGATATAAATGTGGGAGAAGAAAAAAATATTAAAATAAATGGCTATGATAACACCTTCCACTATACTGATTCTATAGCTATGCCAAAAGAAGATGTAGGAAGTGATTATACTCTCTATCTACCTGAAACAAAATATTCTGATTTGAGTGAAGATGCCATTAGTTTTATAAAAATGATGAGAAGAGAAAACTCTGAAACAAAGTTTGATTCAAACGAAAAAATAGGAGTTTTTCTAATAGGACATAAACTTAATGATAAACCAGGTTCTACTTACTTTTTAGAATTTGAGAAATAGGAGCTAATAATGAAACATAAAAAATTATTAATAACAAGTCTTCTTTTACTAGTACCTTTTATTTCAAAGGCTAGTAAATTAGAAGATATAAAAGATATAAGAGGAGAAAAAAACTACTTCCAAGACCTTATGCTTGATAATATCAATATGCATATAGATATAAGTGAGTTTAAAAAATATGGGATAGATCCTAAGGAATATGGGATAAATATAGACACTAACAATAATATCTATATTGATGCCAATGATAAAGGGGATGAAAATTCTAATAAAACACCTGCTATTATAAAAGAACTAGACCAAAAGAAATTCATCCTAAGCTCTGGGACAGGTGACTGGTCAACAGAACTTATATTTACAGACAATAAAGGAAATTTTACCATAAAATATTTAGACGATGATGCTAGTGTAAGGTATATTTCAGAAGGAAAGGGTAGATTTAGCCTAGATAAAAAAGTAAATGATACAACTTATATTCTTAACTTGGAAGATTTTAAAGTAACCAGCCCTACTGGAGAAGTTGATTCTAAAGCGGATAAAAAAATCGAGTATTATAAAATGCCTCATGGTCTAGAAGCAAAAGATAATGATGATAAGCTAAGTAAAAAATTTACCCTATATCTTCCAAAAAGAAAAAGAAGTGAAATGAGTAATCAAGTAAATGAATGGATAAATCGTCGTGGAGGACATAAGTATATAGATGATTATGAATCTAGAATATTTATTCTTGTAAACAATGATTCAATTTTTCCTTTCTTAGAGGATGTAAAGTAAAATGAGAGCCTACTATAAAAAAGATGACCTTATTTTTGAAATAGGATATGAGGATATAGTTAATGAGATAAAATTAGTAGAAAAGGTTGAAAAAGACAACAAACCCTCCCTTGTATCTGACTATGCCTTTAGGGAAATCACCCTTTATCTTGATGGAAAATTAAAAAAATTTTCCTTTCCTATAAAACTTAAGGGGACTGATTTTCAAAAAAGAGTTTGGGAAAAACTTTTAGAAATTCCCTATGGAAAAACTATAACCTACAAAGAAATAGGGCAGTCTTTAGACTCTAAAGCCTATAGGGCTATAGGTTCTGCTTGTGGCAAAAATCCACTTGTAATAAGAGTACCCTGCCACAGGGTTCTTTCTCAAAAAGGACTTGGAGGATATCTTTACGGACTTGATTTAAAAAGAAAATTACTCAAATTAGAAAATAAAAACTTTTATATATAACGAATCTTTAGATAAAAATATAAGCGATAATGCATCCAATATCAGAATAAAAAAACAAAAAATTGTTATAGAATGGCATTATTCGTGATAGTGGTTTGATAATATTGGACGAAGTAACTAGTAATATAAATTAAGGAAAGAATAAAGATAAAACTTAGATATTTAAGTTCGGAAAACCAAATGCAGTATAGCTACAATTTTCTCCTATAGAAAGATATTTAGGATATAAAAAAACAAATACAAATATTTCTAAATATCTCTGATAAAAAGTCCAACTTTTTGTGGTCACTTTATATCGCTTTTAACTTATAAGGCTTTTATTATATAGTAAATATAAATAAAAAGTATTAAAGATTAGAGGAGTTCTTATGAAATATATAATTATTTGTCTTTTGATTTTTGGTATTATTTACCTTATGAAGATAAGAAAAAAGATTGAATTATTAGCCTTTTCAAGGTATATATTTTCTATTATAAGCCTGGGACTTTTTCTAATCTTACTTTTGATAATCTATAAATATTCTCCTACATTCATAGATTTTTTAATAGTAAGTTTAATATCCATACTTTTTCAATTGAATATAAAACTTCAAGGCCTCAGTTCTGGTGGACTTTATGTGATAAAGGGATCACCCTTTCTTAGTCAATTTATAGAATACAGGGATATTAAAAATTTTGAAATAATTGATAAAAAATCCTATCTTATTTTAAGAATAAGGGCTTACGGAACTTATTTTGATTTAAATTTTAAAAAAGATGAGCTAGAGAAAATAAAAAACTTTATGTCTAAAGTAAAAGACTTGGAGAGTTAAGCTTCCAAACCTTTTTTAATTATCTTCAAACTAAATCCATTAATCTTAATCCTTATATTTTCTCAAAAATATGAAAGATGCAAAAACTGGTATTAAAGGAAGAAAGGCAAGTTCTCTATTTTTACCTACTTTTGCAAGATAAAACCATAAAAATATGGCTAATATTACAAATAATATATTTAAAGATCTAAAAATTTTTCTATTCTCCATATCTCCTCCTTAGTTTTTAAATATACTTTTATTCCTTTATATTTAGCTATTTAAATATATATTAACACTTGATTTTATAATAACACATACTTATACACTTTTAAATTATCAAAAAAATAATTTTTCACTATTATTTCAAAATAAATTGCTAATATTAGCTCTTATATTATAAGTATTTAAATAATTTTGTTATTTTAATTTACTTTTATCTTTATCTCAATATAAAAATTAATTAAAAATTAATTTTTATATGATAATGCAAATCATTATTGACAATTATCTTTTTCCTTGGTAATATAGTCTTGAACATAACAATTGCATTTGTTAACTATATATTATTTTTAAAAAGGAGAAAATTTATGAACAATAAAAAGAAGTTTGCTCTTATAGCAGCCCTATCTTTAGGGCTTGTTATGACTGCATGTCAAAATAATACAAGTAAGGATAATCCTTCAAATGAACCTTCTGTTACACAAAGCTCTAAAAAAGAAGATAAATCAAGTACATCAAAGGAAGATAATAAAAGTAATAAAGATAAAGATGAAAAAGAAGGTGAAAAGAAAACAGAAGTATCTCTATCAGACTGGGAGGGCGAATGGAATGATATGGGGAGATATCTTGACAAGAAAGAAATCCAACCAGCTTTCAAAACTTTAGCTGAAAATGAAAAAATCGATGAAAATGAAGCGAAGGAAAACTATCTTAAAAAAAGACACTGTGACTTTGGTGGACTTAGAATTAAGGGAGATGAAGTAGAATTTTTAAATGATTTTCCTGACAAGAACCCTGAGCTTAAAGGAAAAGGCGTTTATAAGTTCGTAGGAAAACAAGAAGTAGAACATGGTGGATACAAGATGGAATGGGATATTTTTGAAGCAAAAAATGAAGATGCTCCTTACAAATACCTTCTTATGATGCCAATTCACGGTGAAGAAAGTCTAACCCATTTCCACATGAGATATGGTAATGACAAAGACAAACTATTACAAGAAGAAGGCTGGTATCCAACTTTTGTTAAACCAAGTACAACAGACCAACAAATAATAGATGAAATTACAGAATAATATGTAAAAGCTGTTGGATCTAATTTCCAACAGCTCTTTTTCTAAGGAGATAAAATGAAAAAAAGAAATATATTTGCTATTTTATTTATATTTCTTCTTATAGCTAGTGGATGTGGTAAAAATTCTAATAAAAAAACTGATAAGCCTTTGATTTATACTTCTTTTTATCCAGTAAATAATATGACTGAGATGATTGTAGGAGATACTGCAGAGGTCAAATCATTTATGCCACTTGATAAACAACCTCATCTTTGGGAACCTAGTCCAAGGGATATGAAAAAGCTTGCCAAATGTGATCTTTTAGTTGTAAATGGAGCCAATATGGAAGCTTGGGTTGATAAGGTTAGAGAGAACTTACCTAATCTTGATATCCTAACCCTATCTGATTCCGCAGAACTTATAACTTATAAGGGTGCTGCAAGTATTGGAGATTTCCAATATATGGCAAGAATTGATTTAGATAAGGGTAAAAATAAGATTGACTTTGGTCATACTCATGAGGATATGATGAGAGTTGCCTTTATAAAAGACGAAGGGATTACTGGTGAAGATTTAATCAAAAAATGTAAGGAAGTAATGAGCCAGAAAGGTGAATTAATTCATCAAAAAGAAACCATAGACCTTGAAGAAGGAAAAGTATATGGACTTGAGATGGGACATGAATATGGAGAAATTTTCTTTAATGTTCCAAAATCTGGAAAGTGGATTTTTATATCAGATAGGATAACAGAAGACCTTCTTCCATACAATATTGTAGGAAGTGATGGAAAATTTTTAAAAGATGAAGGTAAGGAAGAATCTTTGATGGAGGGTTCTTCATCAGGATTTGATAAGATTACCTATGATCCCCACTCTTGGCTTTCAGTTGTAAATGCAAAAAAATATTTAAATGCTATAAATGAAAAGTTAATTGAAAAATATCCAGAAAATGAAAGAATTTATAGAAAAAACAAGCTAAAATACGTAGATCAATTAACTAACATTGAGGCTGAATATAAAGAAAAATTCTCAAATATCGATAAGGATAATAGAAACTTTTTAGTCCTTCATTATGCTTATGCTTATATAGCAAGAGACTTTGATCTTTTTCAATACCCACTTCAAGGACTAACAAGTCTTGAAAGTCCAAGTCTTAAGACTATAAAAAAGGCCATTCAGTTTTCAGAAGATAAAAATATTAATACAGTCTTTTATGAATATGGACAAAATCCAAAACAAGCAAAATCTCTAGCTGAAGAAATAGGAGCCGAAACATCTCCTTTGGCATCTATGGAATATGTAACCAAAGAGCAAGAAGAAAATAATTTAAATTACATTGACCTTATGAAGATGAACTTAGAAAATCTTTATAAGTCAATGTATAAGGAGAATAATAATGAAAGCTGTATCAATTAAAAACTTGTATTTTGCCTATAATGAAATCCCTGTTTTAAAAAATTGTAATTTAGAAGTTGGTATGGGTGATTTTACAATAATAATTGGTGGAAATGGATCTGGCAAATCAACACTTATAAAGCTTATGCTAGGAGAAATTAAAGCTTTGAAAGGATCTATTGAAATTTTAGGTAAAAGAATAGAAGACTACAAATCCTTTAGGGACATAGGCTATGTACCCCAAATAAATATTGTAAATAAGATTGCCTTTCCCATAACCTGCCTAGAACTTGTATCCTTAAACTTATATGAGGATTTCGGTTTTATAAAAATACCTAAGAAAGAACACTACAAAAAAGCTCGTGAAATTATCGAAAAGATGGGCATGGAAAAATATATAAATACGCCTGTAAACGAATTATCGGGTGGACTTGCCCAAAGAGCTATGATATGTAAGGCTATGATAAACGAACCTAAACTTCTAATCCTTGATGAACCTACTGCAGGAGTTGATAAGGATAGCAAAAAACATTTCTTTGAAACTGTAAATATTCTTTCAACAAAATTTAATATAAGCATAATAATGGTAACTCATGAACTAAAAGAAATGGAGAATTTAGACATAGATATGAAAACTTACGAAATGATAGAAGGGAGTCTTGTAAAATGTTAGAATTTGCCTTTATGAGAAAAGCCCTAATCTTAGGATTTTTATTATCTATAATGATTCCTATAATAGGAATAGTTATGGTTAATAGAAAAACATCAATGATAGGTGATGCCCTATCACATACTGCACTTGCTGGTGTTGGTATGGGACTTATACTTGGATTTGATCCTCTTTTAGGATCTGCAATAATATGTGTAATTGCAGCTTTTTTAATAGAATTAATTAGAAAGAAATTCCCCCAATATGGTGATATGGCAACGGCAGTCATCATGAGTACAGGTCTTGGAATCGCAGCCATACTTTCAGACTTTGCCCCAGGTGGTAACTCTTTTGAATCCTACCTATTTGGTTCAATATCATCTGTTACAACAATGGATATTATAAATACATCTATTGTTTTTGTCTTGGTCCTTGCACTTTCTATATCAAGATACTCATCCCTACTTGCCATAGCTATAGATCCAAATACCGCAAGACTTTCAGGAGTTAAGGTAAAATCCTTAGACTTTGTCTTTACCTTCCTAGCCGCAATAACTATTGCTTTATCTGTAAAGGTTATAGGCGCTTTGATGGTAACAAGTCTTATAGTCCTTCCAGTTGCAACAAGTCTAATAGTTGCAAAATCTTATAAGGCAACATTTTTTATAACTATCACCCTTGGTGTTATTTATATGATGCTAGGTTTAATACTTTCCTATCAATTTGATATAAAACCAGGTGGAGCCATAGTTGTAAATGCAATAGTTGGTATGCTACTTTTTGCTTCCTATAAAAAATTAAAAAAGAAAAGTCAAAACAATAAAACTCAACAAAGTGTATAAATAAAATTGCTCCTGAACTCATCCCCCCTTTTAAAGATTCAGGAGCAATTTTATTTAAATGGACTTTAACTTTTTATTTAAATTTCTATTAATTTTCCTAATTTTCTTATATTCAGTTAACATATTGTAAAAAGTAGCTTTTCTAAGTCTAAATTCTTTGATAAAGTCTTTTTATCTTATCTCACCCCTATCTCTTTTTTCATAAAGTATGTCCCGATTTTCTAGAAGTTCTATCTTATTTCTTCTGAAATTTAATTTTGGATTGTGTGGACTTTTGCTTATATTAGATAAGTCTATCCCATCTAAGTATAAATTTATTTTCTATAAAATATAGAAAGTTTAATAGTTTTGTCCTTGTCATTATTTATCAAATTTTTAATATTTTTTATTATGAGAATATAATCATAAGTCATTTCTTCTATCATCTCATTTAAATAGGTAAAAGTTTTCTCATTTTCAACTGTTGAAAACACTATACCATTTTTATTTATATTTGACAATTTAAAACAATTTTGATATATATATATATTACTGCATTAAAGTAGAAAATATAAATAAAGAATTAAAGTCAATAAATGTTAATGATTTATAATATGAAAACGAATTTAAATTAGATGATATTTTAGCGTTTGAACCTGATTTCGATTTAACTAAAGAATTAGAAGCATGCCAATGCCTTTGTGGCTTACAAGCATGATCAGGATCTGGTGGTGGAGGAGGAATCATAATAGGAATTAAATAAAACTAAATAAATACTTATAAAACTATATACTGAATTAATTTTCAGCAGTAATATAACAATTCAGTATATAGTTTCTATAATTTAAAGGAGATATTATGAAATTATTTATAAATGATTTTATTGAAATTAATAAAAATAAAAATATACATTTAATTTATTCACCCAATCATCATAAATTTTTGTATGTTAGTTCTAGCTTATTGAATATACTCGAAAATTTAACTAAAAAATATTCAAATAAAGAAATTAACATGAACAATAAGTATATCACTCAAATAAAAAGTACTTCAGCATTTGAAAAATTATATAATTCTGGAATAATTTATAAAGATAAAAATAAATACTTAAAGAAGCAAATATCTTTAAAAGAAATTTACCTACATCTAACACATAATTGTAATCTAAATTGTACATATTGTTATGACAAAAATAACTTCTCTAATAAATATTTAGATAAAACAGTAATGAGCTCCATAATAGAGTTTATAAAATCAAATAAAGTTGAAAGGGTTGTTTTAACTGGTGGTGAACCTCTTTTACACCCTAATGTAGAGAAAATAATAAATATATTAAAAGATAACAAAATTACTGTTCATTTATTAACAAACGGAACTTTAATACATAAATATGTTAGTGTAATAGATAAAGTTGATTTGATTATAATAAGCTTAGATTCAGATAAATCCATAAATAGAGTTGGATTGAATGGCATTAAATTAATTAATACTATTAACGCTTTACCAACAAAAATAAAAAATAAAATTTTATTAAGATCTGTAATAAGTAAAGGTGAAGAAAACAATATCAAAACAAATAGAATATTAAGTGAGAATTTAGGTGTTTCATTTACTTGGATTCCCCGCATACCTAATAATATAGGCGAAATTAAATATTATCCATCAACTAATAATATTGAAAATATTGACACCTTCGAGGGAACTCAAGTTTTATCAAACTGTGGAGCTTGCTCAAATATAATTGCTATAGATCCTAACGGAGATATATATCCATGTCAAAATTTAATAGATCCAAATATGAAAATATGTAATATCTTAGATAAGAATATTAATAATGTTTATAAAGAGAGTAAAGTGGTCAATTCCTTTCTAGATTTAAATGTTAATTTTATAAATAAATGTAATAATTGTAATATTAAATATTTCTGCGGATCAGGTTGTCGTGCTATATCATATAGGGTATACGGAAGTATTTATGATAATATTGATTTTATGTGTACATTTCTAAAAATACTAACTAAAGCTAAAGTTAAGGAATACAAATGAAAAATAATAAATTCAAAGATAAAGATTTTTATGAAACTAATAATAATATAGATAAAATTTTCAGATGTCTTAAATTAAAATATAAAATTAATTTTTCAAAGGATAGATGTATTTCTTATTCTAACCAAGTCCTATGTAGAGATATCGGTCTAATAAGTAATGGGAAAGGCGAATCAAAAATTGATGCCATTTGTAGTGGAAAGTCCGAAATGTTAGAAAGAATTATGAATTATTCTTTTATAAGAATTAATTCTGATGTCTTATTAAAACAGCATATAATACCTAAAAAATATAAAAAAAGAACATTTGATGAGTTGAAATCTGATATATATACTTTTCTTATTTTAGAAGATAAGTTTGAAACTAAATTATATAATTTAATTATTGAAACTTGTAAGGAGTATTATAAAAATTCATACATATCTGTTCCTTTTTTTAATACTAAAACAAAACAGCTTATTTATATTCCAACATTCATATTAGATTTCTTTTTAGGCACAAATGGTATGGCTGCTGGAAATACTTATTATGAGGCTTATGTTCAAGCATATTCTGAAATTAGAGAAAGATTATTCATAAAAAATATATTATCAAAAAAATGTAATCTAGTGTGTTACTCTTTAGACTACATAAATAATAATCTATTAATTAATTTAAAAAATTTTTTTAAAGGTGATATTTATATTTTTAAATGGAATGATAATAATTATATTAAATCTTTATGTATTTTACTTATTTATAAAGGAAAATATCGAATTAAATTTGGAAGTCATTTTGATTTTGATACTGCTTTAGAAAGATGTATAACAGAATTACTTCAAGGCAGTACACTATATGACGAATACAGTTGGTTTTCCATAAAAGATTTTAATACCATTAAAAATAATTTTTTAGGATTTTTTACAGGAAATATTAGCAGAGTAAATAATAACTTCTTTTTAAATATTAAAAATTCCAAATTTTTTAAAAGAACTGAAAATTTAAATCTATATAATAATGAGGAAGTTGTTAAATTAATTGAGAGTAAAGAAAATAATGTATATATCTTCTCTAATTACTTAATGGATATTAAAAGTTTACAGATTTACATACCAAAACTTTCTTTGATAGATAATCTAAATACTGAAACAATAAATAATATTCTAATTAAAATAAAAGCTAGTAATTTAATCTATAGCAATAAAGAGAATGCTATTAAATATTTTCTCGATAAATTTGATAATAATACTACTTTAGATTTAATCGGATTTGATAAATGTACAATAGCTAAACAATATCTTAATAATATAAGTATACGAAAATTAAAATCCATATGGATTAATGATTCAATAAATCATAAAAATTTTCATTTAAATTATTGTGTAATCTGTCCTGCAAAAAATACTAAACATTGTTTGGATTATAATAAAATTCAACTAGTAAAAGAAATGGATAAATATTCTGAATAGCATTAAAATTAAAAATTTAATAGGTAAAATATATATTAATAATTTTAATATAGAATCTGAAGATTTAATTACATTATTTTACTCAAATAAAGATAAATGGCTTCAAATATGTACTGGAATATATATCAATTACATATGATTGGAATAGAAATTATGCTTAAAAATAATAAATTAGTAATTTATGAAAACAATAATATAAACTATAAAATTATAGCTCCTGGAGATGAAGTACAATGTATAAATGATAACTTTAACTATTTATCTGATTTACTTTATAATAATTATAACACCTATAAATTAATACTTAAAGATAAAGCAAATATAACTTATTCAACATCTATTATGATGCCTAATATAATTAAAGCTACCAAAAAGAATATAATTGATGAGGATAATAATATTATATACTTATATAATTTTAACAATTCTGATCTAAGAGATATAAAATTATTTTTAGAAGTTAATAATAAAGATTATATAGTTTTAGATTTGAGTGATAATATGGGTGGTAAGTTGTATGATATATTTCCTTATTTATCTATTTTTTTAGAAAAGGATAGTTTAATAAGATTCTATTCAAAAGATAAAACTTACATTAAAAATATTTATGCCTATGATTATACTAAAAAAAGAAAAATAATTATAAAAGTAAATAATAATACTTCTAGCTCAGCAGAATTATTTATTAATACATTATGTGCTAATAATGATGACGTTATTATATATGGAGAGAAAACATCTAATAAAAATATATCACAGATTATTTATTCCTATAAGGGAATATCGTACAGTATACCAGTTTTACGATTTGATTTGAATTTAATAAATAAGAGAGGTAAAAGTGAAAAAAAATTATAAAAAATTTATACTAATAATAGCAATTTTAATAATCTTGCAATCTATTACAATGTTATTAGTACCCATACTCTTATCAATTTGGCAAGTTAAAGCTCTTAATAAGTACCAATTTACAATTATATTGATAACTTTATTGTTGTCTGTTATTGTTAATCTTTCATTAATTTATAAGAGAGAAAAGTTTGCTAAAGACTATAATGTTCTAAATTTTATGAATTTATTTTCTAAATTTATTGATTTAGATTACAAAGTATTGGTAAAGGAAGGATCAACTAATATTATTGAAAGAATTATAATGTGTGTGAATAGCTGGTATTCTTATATGACAGGAGATAATGTAAGAATTTTCTCTTCAATTATTACAATATTATTAATTTTACTTATGGTATTATTTACTAATTTTTATGTTTTCTTAATCTTGCTTTTAACTGTATTAATTAATGTATATAGCTATAGGCATATTAACAAGGTTTTAAAACATAGGTCTAAATATATGCAAGAAACAAGTTCTAAAGGATGGCAAAATGTACTTTCTATAATTAAAAATCCAGATTTTATAAAATCTCAATCTTCTTTTACTAAAGTAAAAAATTTAGTTAAAAAACCAGTTCTTGATGTTTATTCATCCATATCTGATTTAAATATATATGCTCAATCAACATCAAACCTTATAGATTCATTTAATAATATTGTAAAAATATTAATAATGGTTTTTATACTATTCATATCTAGTGATAGTAATATAAAATCTAACATTTTATTTTTTACTATAATAACACCTTTGTTTTTTGGATCTCTATCTACTATAACAAGTATAAATTTATCTAAGGTAGATTTTAATACATCTAATGACTTTATTTCTTTTTTAGATAATAATAAAGAAAATAAAGAAGGCATTAAAATAGATAAAATAGATAAAATAAAAATCAAACTTAATTCTATAAAAATAAATGCTGATGTTAATATAGATTATAATATAAATGAAAATATAAAAAAAGGCGATATAGTGTGGATTAAAGGAAAAAGTGGTAAGGGAAAATCAACTATAGCAAAATCTTTAATAGGTATATTCGAGCCTGAAAATATATATTTAAATGGCATAGATATAAATAAAATTAATAAAAACGACCTGAGAAATTTAATTTCATATATACCTCAAGAAGCAAGTATATTTAATACTAGCCTCTTAAATAATCTTCTTATTGATGATCCTAGTAAAATCAAATTTACAGATAATTTTTTGCTAAGATCAATATTAAAATATAAATCACTAGACCAAGAAATAAGCGATAACGCTTCTAATATCTCAGGAGGAGAAAAGCAAAAAATTGCGCTAGCTAGGGCATTACAGGATAACAGCAATGTATTAATATTAGATGAGGTGACAAGTAATATAGATAAGAAATCCTCAAATGATATACTTGAAAGTATTATTAAACTATCAAATGATAAAATAATCTTTATAATAAGCCATGATAATTTAGATAATAAATTTTATAATAGGATTATTGAAATTTGATAAATTATAATAAAGAGCATTATAATCTTAATCCATCTATAACTCTTTATAATTGTTTGAAGTAAGATATTATAGCTTATATAGATAAAGGGAACTGCTTATTATTGCCGTTAAAGTAAGTTATGTAAAGTTTTATTAAAATAATATAAAGATAGCCATCCCATATGGGATGGCACTTTAGGGTCTGTAAATAGTTTTGTGTATCAACCTGACTCCTGATCAATGGGTAAGGGTTGATACAATTTTTTATGTATCAATATCTGTCCATTCCTATAGGATGGAGCTTATTTTAATTTTATACGAACTGAATAAACTGTCAAATTTTCATGAAAATTTCCAGCTGCTTTTATAGTTTTTTTACCTGTTTTTAAAACCTCCCTTCAAAAAATATTGATAATTGGGATAAGATTTGATCCCAGCCACGAATTCTACTTGTCCATTTGCTTGAGGCATCTACCATTGCAAGGTACAAGCTTTTTTGTAGTGCGTAGTCATTTGAAAATATTGTTTTATTTTTGGTTACTTTTCTTAGTTGTCTATTGAAGTTTTCCATCGCGTTTGTTGTATATATGGGTATTTTTTATCCCATTTTTCTTCAAATATTTCTAGGTTTGTTAAAGCTAGTTCTTCTGTTGGTGCCTTGTATACTGCTTTTAAGTCTTTCATTAATTCTTTTATATCTTTGTAGGATACATATTTAGTTGAGTTTCTTATTTGCTGGATTATGCATTTTTGGATTTCTGCTTTTGGGTATACTGCTTCTATGGCTTGGCTAAATCCTGGAAGGTTGTCTGTTGAGAATATTAATACATCTTCTATCCCTCTTTCTTTTAGCTGATTTAATACTAAGAGCCAATATTTGCTTGATTCGTTTTCTCCTACCCACATTCCTAGTATTTCTTTAAAGCCTTCTAGATTGTAGCCTAGGGCTATATATACTGCTTTTTTGACTACTATGTTGTTTTCTCTTATGTGATATTGTATGGCGTCTAAGAAGACCATAGGATAGATTTTTTCTAGTGGTTTATTTTGCCACTCTTCTATGGTTGGTAGTATTTTATTGGTTATTTTACTTACCATTGTTTCTGATATTCCAAAACCATAGATATCTTTGATGTGACTTGATATGTCTCTTGTTGTCATTCCTTTGGCATACATTGATATTATCTGATTTTCTATGTTTGATATGTCTTTTTCGTATTTTTTTAATGATTGTGGTTCAAATGTTCTTTCTCTATCTCTTGGTATGTTTAATTCTATGTTTCCGTAAGATGATCTAACTATTTTTTTACTTGTTCCATTTCTTGTATTTAGGGAAAGTGGTTTTTCACCATATTCATAGTCTAAATGCTCATCTAATTCTGCTTTTAAAAGCTCTTGTATTGTATCGCCTAAAAGATCTTTTAGTGCTTCTTAAATATCTTGTGCACTTTGAGGCTGATATTCTTCAATTAACATCTTAGATATTTTGTTTAACTTTGTTTCTGGTCTTTTTCTTGGCATAAAAATTCCTCCTGGTTAGTTTTTCTTTACCCTAATCAGGAGGTTTCTATACACAAAACTTTACACAGTCTCGCACTTTATCTTATGAATTTACAGAAGCTTTCTCTTTTTTATCTTCTGTCTTTTTTTCTTTTTTGTTGGCGAAATTTATCTTTCCTTCTTTTACCGTTAGGTTTATTACCATATCTTTGGAAAGTTTGTTATCAAGGATTTCTTCTGCTAGGTTGTTGTCGATTTCTCTTGTTATATGGCGTTCAAGTGGTCTTGCCCCATATTCTTTTGAGAATCCTCCCTCAGAAAGATAGTCTACTACTCTCTTGTTATAGTTTATCTCAATACCAAGTTTTTCAAGTCTTTCTTTGCTTTCATCTAACATTATTCTTGTGATTTCCTTGATAGCTTCTTTATCAAGAGAGTTGAACATAATGATATCATCAAGTCTATTTATAAATTCTGGTGCAAAGGTATCTTTTATAGCCTTTTCTATAATTTCTTTGTTATCTTCTTTTTGTTTTTCTTCTTCATCACCTGTTCCAAATCCTATAGTTTGTTTTTGGTTTAGGCTTGATACTCCTACATTACTTGTCATGATTATGATGGTATTCTTGAAGTCTACTGTTCTTCCTTGACCGTCTGTTAGTCTTCCATCATCAAGTATTTGTAAAAGAAGGTTAAAGATATCAGGATGGGCCTTTTCGATTTCGTCAAATAGTATTACTGAGTAAGGTCTTTTTCTTACAGCTTCTGTAAGTTGTCCACCTTCTTCATATCCTACATATCCTGGAGGAGATCCAACTAGTCTTGAGACTGCGAATTTCTCCATGTACTCACTCATGTCCATTCTTATTAGATTTTCGCTATTTCCAAATAGGTTTTTGGCTAAAGATTTGGCAAGGTAGGTTTTACCTACTCCAGTTGGTCCTACAAAGATAAATGATCCTATAGGTTTGTTTGGATCTTTAAGGCCAACTCTTGCTCTTTTTATAGCGTGAGATACTTCATCAATTGCCTTATCTTGACCTATGACTTCTTTTTTAAGATCGACATCTAGGTCTCTGTACCTTTCCTTTTCATCTTCTGTAAGTTTTGTTATAGGAACTTTAGACCAGTCCGAAACTATTTTTGCTACTTCATCAAATCCTATAGCAAGGTCTAGGTTTTTGTTTTCTTCTTCTTTTTCAAGATTTTCTCTTGTTTCATTTATCCTATCCCTAAGATTTGCTGCTCTTTCGAAATCTTGATTATTTATAGCCTCTTCTTTTTGAGCAATTAAATCATCTAAAATATCTTTTTTAGACTTATCATCTTTATTATTTTTGTAATTTAGGATTCTTTGTTTTGAACAAGCTTCATCTATTACATCTATGGCCTTATCTGGTAAGAACCTATCTTGGATATATCTTTTGGATAAGTCTACTGCTGCCTTAATTGCTTCATCTTTGATTTCCACCTTATGGTGAGCTTCATACTTATCCTTAAGTCCTTTTATTATCTCAATTGTATCTTCTATAGATGGCTCTTCCACGTATACTGGCTGCATTCTTCTTGTTAGAGCTTGATCTTTTTCAACATGTTTTCTATACTCATCTATAGTTGTAGCACCTATTATTTGAATATCTCCCTTGGCAAGGATTGGTTTTAGGATATTTGCTGCATCCATACTTCCTTCTGCAGCTCCAGCTCCCAGAACCATATGAAACTCATCTATAAATAATATTACATCTTTTCTTTTTTCAAGTTCTTCAAATAGTTTTTTAAGCCTTCCCTCGAAGTCTCCCCTATACTTTGTTCCTGCAATCATTGATGCAAGGTCAAGAGATACTATTGTTTTATCCTCCATTATGGCTGGAACTTTTCCGATTACAATCCTTTGAGACAAACCTTCTACTATGGCAGTTTTACCTACTCCTGGATCTCCTATGAGGATAGGATTATTTTTGGTCCTTCTCATAAGAATTTGGATAAGTCTTTCAATTTCTTTATCTCTTCCTATGACTGGATCTATTCTTCTATCTCTAGCCAAATCATTTAAGTTTTTGGCGAATTTTTCTATATTTTCTCCAAGTTCTTTGGATTTAAAACTTGTCTTTTCATCTTCTTTTTGTAATTTTATTAAATTATCCCTTATAGTCTTTTTATCAAGACCTGATAACATAAACATAAGGTTGGTAAATGA
Organism: Anaerococcus faecalis; assembly: GCF_013371425.1. Classification (NCBI taxonomy): domain Bacteria; kingdom Bacillati; phylum Bacillota; class Tissierellia; order Tissierellales; family Peptoniphilaceae; genus Anaerococcus; species Anaerococcus faecalis. The sequence goes on along the minus strand of NZ_JABVBA010000010.1, from coordinate 21,909 downwards.
ATCATCATCATTTAAGATAGCAAGTAGGACGTCTTCTTCGCTTGCCCCTATCTTTTTTCTCTTTTGGGCAAAATTCCTTGCCATGTCAAGGATTTTCTTAACTTGGTTGGAGTATTCCTTGGCAGGTCTTACTGCAGAACCCTTTCCTATGTTATTTATAACAATTGACCTTAAAAGCTCATAGTTTGCACCAGCTTCTTCTAGTGCCTTGGTTGCTATAGAGCCTGTTTTCATAAGGGCCAAAAGCAGATGTTCAGTACCTATATAATCATGGCTTAGAGAATAAGATTCTCTTCTAGCCTGACCTGTTAGTCTATTTAACTTATTATTTTCCATTATTACTGCTCCTTTATATATGAGTTTAAAAACTCATATCTTTCACTGTCTCTGTTACCCTTGTACTTATTCTTTGTAAGATTGAATATTAAATAGTCTATCTCAACATCACTAAGACCTGTATTAAAGCCTAAGATATTGTATTTTTTTAAATCATATAAGACTTCTAGCATATCTGTAAGTGACTTTAAATTTTCACTTTTTAGGTTTTCTTTTAAAATCTTTACCCTATCTTTTATATCATCATCAACTAGCCCATTTATAATAAGGTAGTCTCTCCTAAATCTTCTTTCATTTCTTACAAGAGTATCTACAATCTCTTCTATTTTTTCAAGTTGGGATTTTATATCTTTTCTATAATTACCATAGTTTTTTAATAAGTAGATATCTTTGTTGTATTTTTTGAAATAGTATGGGAGAAATCTTGTAAAGTATATGCCATCATGAGCAAGATTTGATTTAAGGGCAAGGTAGGATTGAGAGTTGTCTATTAAAGCAAATAAAAACATCTTAAGTTTAAGCTCTATTCCATTTCCTGTATTTCTTGCAAAACTTGTAAGATAACCATATTTTGCAGAAAAAGCAAAGTCAAATTTCTTATCTAAGAATTTTTCCACACTTGATAATATGTCGAAAGAGCTCTTTAAATCAAGACCAAAGTTTGATGCATTTATAGAAATATGATCTGTATCATTTATAACTATAATATAGTCATCTTTGAAGACTAGACCTATTATTGCCTGCTTATTTTTACAATCTTCTGATAAAACACCCGAATTTATAAGTTTATTTAGGGTATTTTCGTCTACCTCTTCTAAAAGAATGAGTTCATCCTCGTAGATTTCTTTAAACTTTTCTATAATTAAAAGAGAATCTTCTTCTGATAGACTAATAGGAAAATTATATCCTTCAATATTTCTTTTCAAAGATAAGTTACTTTCAAGTATTATATCTTTATAATAATCTATCAATTTCTCACCTTCATATTTAATTCATCTATTTTTTCCTTAAGATCCTGAGCTTTCTCAAAATCTTCGGATTCAACTGACTTTTGTAACTCTTCTTGTAAATCCCTTATTTCTATAGCAATCTTTCTAAAATTTCTATGTTTATTAGGATAATCTCCCTCATATGTTTGAAAGTTATTTATTTGCTTTAAGAGTGTGTCAGTATTATTAGAATCTATTTCATAACAATATTCACAACCGAATATACCTGATTTAATATTTGCCTCACTATTTCCACATTTTGGACAATGTTCTTGCTTAAGTGAAGTAAAATAGTCAAAGCTATAGTTGTTCTTATTATATTTGTACTCATAATATGAATTTATTATCTCATCCAGTGATGGGATAAGTTTATCCATTAATGATCTTAAATCGAAATTATTGATATTTATTTCCTTAAAACCATCTATTTCATCCAATGGCTCTTTGGAAAGTTTATTTACGCAATCACTACATAAATGAAAGTTATGTTCTCTACCATTTACTATGGCCTTTACCGTAACTTCAGCCTCATTATCACATCTATCACACTTCATACTTAACTCCTTATCAAAAAACTTAGTAGGATATTTTTTACTATATCATGTCTTACCAAATTTCTTTTTTTCTTTTCAACATTTATCAAGGATTTATCTAAGATAGCATACACTGCTATGCCAAGCTCCTTTTCATTCATATATCCTTTATTGAAAAGTTCCTTAAAAAAGCTCTTAGCTCTTTCTTCTGTAAGTTCTTTATCTAAATTTTTAATAATATATTTTATATAATCATCTTCATCTTCTACAATAGTTATAATTCTTATAAAGCCATTACCACCACGTTTACTTTCTATAATATAACCATTATATGGGGTAAACCTTGTTGAAAGCACATAGTTAATTTGACTAGGTGAACATTCAAATCTTGTTGCAAGGTCATTTCTACCTATCTCCAAAGATCCATCTGTGGTATTTTCTAAAAGAGCCTTTAAGAATCTTTCTATATCAGATGTTAGTCCTGCCATAAATTCCTCTTTTTCTTTGACTTTCTCTGACCTTTCTCCTAATAAATAAAGATTCATCTTAAGAATCTTATATTTATTGTACACTAAAATAGTCTACATTCAAGCTAATCATCACGTCTATTTCCAAATAAAAGCCAAAGTCTAAGAAATTGTAGAGCTGTTGAAAGTGTTGCAGCAACATATGTTAAGGCTGCAGCTTTTAGCATATCTTTTGCAAAATCATTTTCTTCTCCCACAAGCATTCCTGATTTTTCAAGGACATTTAAGGCTCTTTTTGATGCATCAAATTCTACTGGAAGTGTTATAAGTTGAAATATTAATACAAAAGAAAACAGAAATATTCCAATTGTAATAAGATTTGCTATTGATAAAAATACTCCTAGTAAAATTAAGGGGATTGATAATTTTGACCCTATGTTTACTGCAGGAACTATATATGATTTTAACCTTAGAGGGATATAACCTTCCTTATATTGAATAACATGACCACACTCATGGGCTGCTACTGCAACTGAGGCTATAGATATATCAGTTAAAGATGTATCAGATAGAGCTATTTCCTTACTTACTGGGTTAAAGTAATCAGAAAGTGCGCCTCCTGTCTTTTTTATAGATATATCATCATAGCTATAAGTATCAAGTATATACCTTGCACAATCTAATCCTCTTATATTCTTTTTTGTCTTAATCCTTTTGTACTTATCGAACTTTTTTTGAATATTTGCTTGAGCAAGCATAGATATAAGAAGTCCAATAAGAACCAAGATATAGGTTCTATCAAAATAAAATGGCATTTTCTTTCCTTTCTTTTTCTTAAATATACTTATACTTATATCATATTTCAAATAAATTAGGTAAATAAAAAGACCCTTAAGGGCCTTTTTATAATATAGAAAAGAATAAGTTAGTCCTAGTTTTCTATAGGGAAAACTATAAGGAATTAATAATGAAAAACCTAGCTATTTACTAGCTGATTATATTATATCATGATTTTTGAAAAATGCAAACTTTTTTTTACTTTTATTTTCTTATTTAAATTTCAACATTTCAAATCATTTTATTCGTTTTCCTAAGTTTATATTTTTTATTTATATCTATCTGCAGCCTTTTGAAGTTTGTCAGCACTATCACTATCTCCTATAAGAACTAAGGTATCATCCTCTTTTATTCTCCAATCTGCTTCAGGATTTATTATTAAATCTCCATCCCTTTTATAAGCTATAACCATCATTTTATATTTATCTCTAAAGTTTATCTCTTTTAAACTTTTTCCAATAAGTTCATCATATGCCTTTAGCTCAATCATAGAATAATCATCAGAAAAGTGGAAAAATTGTAAGAAATTTGATCCTGCTATACTTCTTGCAAGTTTTTCTCCCATGTCTATTTCCGGAAAAATTATCTGATCCGCTCCAATCTTTGTTAAGATTCTTGCATGGTTTTTACTTGTAGCCTTGGCTATAATCCTATCTACATTGTGGTCTTTTGCAAAAAGGGTAGCAGAAATTGACGCCTCAATACTCTCCCCACTTGCTATTACTGCAATATCAAAGTTTCCTATTCCTAACTCTTCTAGTGCCTTATCATTTAAAAGATCACATTGAACTGCACTTGTTACCTTATCACTCATATTTTGAACTATATCATAATTTTTATCTACAGCCATAACTTCAATTCCTGCTTGGTAAAGTTTTTCAGCTACTGTTACTCCAAACTTACCAAGACCTAATACTATTACACTTTTTGCCATAATATCTCCTAACCTATACTAATATTTGCTTCTGGGTATCTTATATATTTTGTCTTTGATTTAAGCCCAAATGAATAGGCCATAGTTATTGGACCAATTCTTCCAAGATACATACTTAAAGTAAGTAAAATCTTTCCTATACTTGTTAGATGTCCAGTAATTCCCCTACTTGCCCCTACTGTAGCAAAGGCTGATGTAACCTCATACGATATATCTATTACAGAAAAATTTTCCGTAATAGATAGCAAGAATATAACTATAAATATAAGTCCTATGTATACCATTATAATGGCTAAGGCCTTTCTTATAGTTTTTGGATCTATATGTTTATTAAATACTACAACCTCATCTTCATTTTTAATAATAGAAATAGTTGAAAGAATCAAAACCCCAAAGGTTGTAGTCTTAATTCCACCTGCTGTCGAACCAGGAGAGCCTCCTATTGCCATAAGTATTATCAAGAATAAAGCCGATGCATCCTTTATTTTATCATGTTTAACTGAATAAAAACCTGCTGTTCTTGCGGAAATTGATTGGAAGGTCGATTGGACTAAAGAATTTAAAAATCCTTCATTATAAACTACTCCACCAGGTTGATTTTCTATAAAGAAAAATACCAAACTTCCAACTACTATAAGACTCAAACTTACTATTAAAACAAGCTTAGCATGGACTGATAGTTTTTTTAAGGATTTCTTTTTTAAAATCTCAGCTGTAACCATAAAACCAAGACCCCCTATAACTATTAGAGCCATTATGGTAAAGTTTATAACTAGGTCATTTCTAAAAGGATACATAGAATCTCCAGTCAAGTCAAATCCTGCGTTACAAAAGGCTGATATGGAGTGAAATATAGCATACCAAATCCCTCTTAGTCTTCCATAAATTGGAATAAATCTTGTAGCAAGAATCATAGCTCCTATTCCCTCTACTATAAAGGTAAAGGTTAATACATATTTAAATAGCTTCATAATACCTTTGAGAGTATCTATATTTAATTGTTCCTTTAAAATCTTTCTTGACTTAAGACCTATTTTTTTTCTTAAAATTAAAGAAAAAAGAGTTGCCAAAGTCATTACCCCAAGTCCACCTATTTGGATAAGGAGTATAATAACGATGTGTCCATAAGTATTCCAATGCTCAAATGTATTTACAGTAGTAAGACCTGTAACACAAGAGGCAGATGCAGCAACAAAGATAGAGTCAACTAAGGGTGTTGGCTTTCCACTTTTTGTAAAAATAGGTAGGGATAGGATAAAACCACCTATTAAAATTAAAACCATGAAACCTATAGTAAGGTAAAGGGGTGGATTGGAACTTATTTTGTATGATAATTTTTCCATATGAGTTTTATTTTTTTGCATAATATCTTCTTTCTCCAACTTAAATCATCCAAAATTTAAGGCCCTGTGATTTATTATATCAAAGGGCATATACTTACTTAATTTTACACCCTAAAAAAAAATTGTCAAAACTTTTACTTTATTGCTGATTTTCCTAAATTTATAAATTTTTCTAAAGTACAAAAAATAAATTATAGTATATAATAAAAATAAAATAAAATAAAAAAGGATGTTTAAATGAAAAAATACTATTTTAAGGAAAAATTTTTTAAAATTACAGATAAGTACCCTGTCCTTGATGAAAATGGCAAGGAAGTTTTTTTCTTTGACCAAGATTTTAAACTTATAGGCTATAGTGCAAAACTTAAGGATTCAGATGGAAAAGTTTTATTTACTATAAGTAAAAAGATATGGTCATTTTTGCAAAAATATTTCGTAGATTTTAATGATGGAAGTCATATGGAAATCGACCAAAAACTTTCATTTTTAAAAAGAAAGGTCGATATAGACTATGAAGGTATAAAACTTCATTTAAAAGGTTCTATAATAGACCACGACTTCGAAATATATCGTGAAAATGAGATAGTTGCTGATATGAATAAGAAGTTTTTTGCCCTTACAGACCAATATGAGCTTACCGTTTATAGGGAAGACTTAAGCCTTATCCTAATTGCGATTTGTCTTTGTATAAATGAAATGAAAAATAGGGATGATGAAGCTGCTGATGCTGCTTGTTCTACTTGTTAAAATACTTTGATTTTTCTATTTTTTGATATATAATTATTATAACAAAAGGGAGTAGCTAAATTATTCAATCGTCATTACGGTTTATCCCGGTTGAATAAACCATTTGGTAGCAAGACTTTTGGCAAATAAGCCAAAAGTCTTTTCTTTTTTGAAAAATTTTAGGAGGTATAAATGGACTATTTAGGTCAAAAAAAAGAAATCGTATCAAAATATGATTCTGACGCGGCACGTGGTTTAAATAATGATTTAGCCCAAAAAAGACTAGAAGAAAATGGCCCAAATAAAATCGAATCTAAGGCTAAGAAGTCTTTAGCTAAAAAAATTGCCGAACAAATTTTAGACCCTATGGTAATCTTACTTATAGTTGCATCTGTAGTATCAGCTTTTACAGGAGATAAGGTTGAAGCTATTATAATTATCGCAATTGTAGTTATTAATGCCATAATGTCTATTCTACAAGAAGGTAAGGCAGAAGATTCTGTAGAAGCTTTGCAAAAAATGTCTTCACCTGAGGCAAGCGTAATTCGTGATGGAAAAAAACAAAAGCTAAAGGCAGAAAATCTTGTAGTAGGTGATATAGTTGTAATTGAAACTGGAGATATAGTTCCAGCTGATATGAGACTTTTAGAATCATCAAATTTACAGATAGATGAATCATCTCTAACAGGAGAATCAGTAGCTGCAGAAAAAGATAGCGAAGTAGTATATGAAAGTGAAGTAGGTATAGGTGATAGGGAAAATTTTGCCTTTTCATCAACTATAGTAACCTATGGTCATGGCAAGGGTATTATAACCCAAACAGGTTCTGATACTGAAATGGGTAAGATTGCTTCAAGTCTTGAAAAAGTAGAGGATAAGGACACACCTTTACAAAAACAATTAAATAAGCTTTCAAAGCTTTTAGCAATACTTGTTATTATTGTGTGTATTATTGTATTTATAGTAGGATATTTTAGAACAGGTGACACCTTACTTGAAAACTTGATGATTGCAGTATCTCTAGCAGTTGCAGCTATTCCAGAAGGACTTACTGCAGTTGTAACTATAGTTTTATCTATAGGAATGAATAGGATGGCTGAAAGAAAGGCTATAGTAAAATCCCTTGTTTCTGTAGAAACACTTGGAGCAACTACTGCAATTTGTTCAGATAAGACTGGTACTCTCACACAAAATGAGATGACTATAACAAAGATTTGGACAAACGAAAATGAATATGAAGTAGAAGGTAGCGGTTATACTCCAAAAGGGGATATAAAACTTGATGATAAAAAGATAGAAGATGATGAACAAATCAAGCTTCTGATGACAATATCAACTCTTTGTAATGATGCAGACCTTACTCGTGAAGGCGAACAGTACAAAATTATAGGAGACCCTACAGAAGGTGCTATGCTTACTTTTTCAGAAAAATGGAGCATAATCCAAGAAGAAATGGAAGAAAAATTTCCAAGACTTAAAGAAATCCCTTTTGATTCTACTAGAAAAATGATGACAACTTTCCATAATGTAGATGAAAAATACAGGGCCATGACCAAAGGTGCTCCTGATATTATTATAGAAAATTCATCAAAGATTCTATTGAATGGAGAAATCGTAGACTTTACTGAGGACTTGAAAAATAAAGCTATTGAAGAAAATAAGAGTCTTGCAAAACAAGCTCTTCGTGTAATGGCTTACTCATTTAGAGACTTTGAATCTATAAAAGACAAAGAACTTACAAGCGAAAATGTCGAAAGAGAGATGGTATTTGTAGGTCTTACAGGAATGATAGACCCTCCAAGACCTGAGGCAAAACAAGCAGTAGCTGAATGTCGCTCATCAGGAATAGATGTTATAATGATTACAGGAGACTATCTTGAAACAGCTTTTGCTATAGCTAGAGATTTAGGAATTGCCGATTCTAAGGATCAAGCTATAGAAGGTAAAGAACTTAACAATATGTCTGATGATGAGATTAGAGAAATTGCCAGAGAAAAAAGAGTATTTGCCAGAGTTTCTCCACAAAATAAGGTACAACTTGTAAATGCCCTTCAAGAAAATGGCGAAATAGTAGCTATGACAGGAGACGGGGTAAATGATGCTCCAGCGATTAAAAATGCTGATATCGGTATATCAATGGGTATAACAGGAACAGATGTTGCCAAAGATACTGCAAATATGATTCTAGTAGATGATAACTTTGCAACTATTGTAAATGCAGTAGAAGAAGGAAGAATAATCTTCTCAAATATTAGAAAGTTTGTATCATTCCTACTTTCATGTAATATAGCAGAAGTTTTAATTGTATTTTTATCTATTCTATTTGGTCTACCTTCCCCACTTACACCTATCCAACTATTATGGCTAAACCTAGTAACAGATGCTTTTCCTGCACTAGCCCTAGGAGTTGAACCAGGAGAAAAAGACATAATGGAAAGACAACCAAGAGATCCAAAAGAGCAAATTATATCAGGTGCATTAAAAAACTCACTTATAGTTCAATCACTTGCTATAACATTGTCTGTTTTACTTGCTTATGTTATAGGACTTAAATATATCTTCCCTGGAAATATAGAAGGAGCCCATACCATGGTATTTGCTACTCTTATAACAAGTGAGCTTTTAAGATCTTTTTCAGTAAGAAGTACAAAATATACCTTAAAAGAATTAGGATTTTCTACAAACAAACAACTAATCAAGGCAACTATATTCTCCTTTGGTCTACTTTTAATAGTAATGTATATTGAACCTTTGAGAAAGCTATTCGAGCTTGAATTTATAACTTGGCAATGGCTAATAATTCTTGCACTCGCCTTTATACCACTTATAATAGGTGAAGTTCACAAGATAAATGCTAGGAAAAATAAGTAAAATACTATAACTTTTGTTGGATTACAAAATGTACTCACTAAAGTTATAAAGATTTTCAAACAAAAAACAAGAGTTAAGTAAACCAACGCTTGTTTGATACTTAATTTATTAAATTTTTATATTAGGATGCATAAAATCGATATTCAATCGTGGTCATGCATCCTAATTTTTTAAAGCTTTCTTAGTTTTAATATTAATGTAATATATATCTTAATTTTGATTTTTCTAATGATTCAAACTTTTTTTCTGTAGAATATTCCGATTTTATATTTCGAAAATACTTTTATTAGAGTTAGAATATACAATTTCTTTGGGATTTTACAACTTAAAAACAATTCCCAAAACAGCTCCTATGGCAATGATTATAATGGGGTGGATTTTTTTATACTTTCTTAATACTATAAGAAAACATACAAATATTATAATTTGTAAAATTTGAAATAAGTCTAAGAATTTTCCCGTTTTTTCATACAAAGCCACATTAAATAAAGATAAGATCATAACATTAAGCATAGCTCCCAAGATTAATCCTGCTGTAGCTGGCCTTATTGTTTCAAACATATTTTTTATTATTAATGAATTTTTAAAGCTTTCAAGCCCTTTAGATATGATTAAAATTATAATAATGGCAGGTGCTATAAGTGAAAGTGATGCAAGAATAGCTCCAGTGATTCCATAAACCTTGTAACCTGCAAAACTTGCCACATTTATCCCTATTGCTCCGGGGGTTGACTCTGATACAGCTATCATATTTAAAAGCTCTTCTTGGGAAAACCAGTTATATTTTTCACTCATCTCTTGTAAGAAGGGAAAAGTTGCCATTCCACCGCCTATAGCAAAAAGCCCTGCTTTAAAAAACTCCCACATTAGTCTAAGCATATCTTCCTCCTAAGATAATCCCTAAAACTCCAACACTTATAACTATTATTATAGGAGAGATAGAAAAAACTCCTATGCTTATAAAGGTAAGAAAAAATATAAGGTATTTAAGCTTTCTATCGCAAGTTTTTTTCACCATATTAATTACAGTATTTAAAACAAGGGCAGATACCGCTATCCTAATTCCTGCAAAGGCATGGTTTATGACAGCTAAATGAGAAAAATTTTCTAAAAAATTTGCTATAATAATAATTATTATTATAGAAGGACTAACAAAACCTAAGGATGCAATTATTCCTCCAAGCTTTCCAGCCTTTTTGTAACCACAAAAAGTCGATGTATTTACAGCTATAATACCTGGTGTAGTCTGACCTATAGCATAGTAGTCAAGCATCTCATCTTCTGTAATCCAGCCCTTTTTATCTACAAGCTCCCTTTGTAACAAAGGCAACATTGCATATCCTCCTCCAAAAGTAAAGATTCCTATCTTAAAAAATGTTTTATAAAGGTCTAATAATATCTTCATATATCCTCCTATCTTTATTATAGCACAATAGCATTCATAGCTAAATTCTTGAAATTAAGCCCTTGATGAGGTATATTAGTTTTTGTATTCAAAATTTCTAAAATTTATGAAAGGATATTTATGGATTTACGATTATCTGATAATTACTTAAATTATCTGAGTGAAATTAAAGATTTATATATAGAGGCCTTCCCGAAGGAAGAAAGAAAGCCATTAAAACAAATTATAAAGGTATGTGAAAATAATCAAGGTAGGATTATTCCTATAATTTTAAACGATGATTTCGTTGGAATGTTTATAACCCTCGACTCAGACAAAGATGATACCCTACTTATAGATTACTTTGCTATAAAAGACGGGTATAGGGGATTAAAGATAGGTTCAGAGTCTATTGATTTATTAAATAAACAAGAAAATAAGACTATAATAATCGAAATAGAAGCTTGTACAGATGGAGCAAATAACATAGTTCAAAGGCAAAAAAGAAAGAATTTTTATAAAAATTTAGGATTTAGGCAAACTGATATTACAGTATCTTGGTTTGGAGTAGACCTTGAGCTTATGAGTCTCAATAAGACTATAAGTTTTAATAATTATATTAGACTATTGAAGTCGATTTTCCCGGCAAATTATGTAGACTCAAATATAAAACTTGCCTAAGTTTTGTATAATTATTTTAAAATATGGACATACAAATAAAAGATTTTGGGAATCTTTGTTTATGAGTAAGAATACTAAGAATTCTTTCATGATTTGGGTTATAATATAATAATTCTTGTCAAGCTTTTATAGAAAATAAGGAGATTTGATGAAAAAATTACTATTTGATTGCGATGGAACAATTCTTGATTCCATGCATATATGGATTAAACCTATAAATTCTCTTTTAGATAAATATAATTATAAAATTACAAAAGAAGAAAAAGGTGAGATAGAATCCATGAACTTTATAGATACAATGAAATGGCTTAATATTAATGTTTGTACTGATAAGAGTGAAGATGAAGTTATAGAATACTTCTACCACACAATAGAAGATGGCTATAAAAACAACTTAATGCCAAAAGAAAAAACTGTAACTTACCTTAAAAGACTCAAAAAACTTGGTTATGATATGTGTATTTGTTCGTCAACTGACTATAAGCATTTGAAAAATGCCCTAGAAAGACTTGATATAATAGAGCTTTTTGACTTCATCCATACACCAGATAAGTCTGGCTTTAAAAAAAGTGAGAGTGAGTATTGGCAATATGCCCTAGATAAGTATAAAATAGGTCCAAGTGATGCCGTTTTATTTGATGATGCCTTATATGCAGTTAAGTCTGCTGGAAAAGTTGGTATAAAGACAGTTGGAGTAAAAGACTTCCCTTATAATGAAAATGAATGGGAAGATATAAAGAAAATTTCTGATATATTTGTAGATAATATAGCAGAAGTAGACGAAGAAAAAATTGAAAATCTATAAAAGCAAAAGACCTTGTCAATTCTCGCAAGGTTCTTTTTAGTGCATAAAGGGACGTTCAGTATTTGCACTTATAAATTATTAAATTAATTTGTTTTATATCCTATTTCTAGATATTTTTAGTTTTTTACTTATTTCAACTTTAGTAAATCCCATCTCTCTTAATTTTTTAGAAAGCTTAATCTTCTCATTACTATCCAATTTATTTTCCAATTTATCCATTATGTATTTTTTTACTATACTTGTATCTTCTTTTGTATCTAATTGCAACGAAAATATTCTTTCACAATGAAATTTTAAAAATTCATTTTCATTTTTAAAATTATCTTTTATTAACCTTATAAAACACTTTGAAATATTATCTTTATTCTCTATAAAAAAGTCATTATATGATGAAAATTTATAATCTTTAGGACTTTTTGCAATATAGGCAAATACTGGATTATTATGAATATATCTAGTGCACTCAAATAATTGTCTCTCTGATTTTATAGGAGATGATTTGAATCTATTTTGAAAAAGATGTCCGTTTCTATCTTCGATATTATTATAAAGTATAGAATACCTTATATTTATACTTTTCATGATATTGCTAAGTATTTCTGTATTATCAACTCTAACCAAAAAATGAGTATGATTGTCCATTATAGCATAAGCCAAAATATCCCAATCATATTTTTCATCAAAATAATACCTTATTATCTGATTTTTATAAAAATCACTATAAAAAATATTTTCTTTGTTTATTCCCTTAGTCATAATATGAAAGTAATTATAATTTTGGATAGATCTAGCTAGTCTAGGCATAAAAACTCCTTTAATTTTTTATATTTATACCCATTGTTTTTATAGTGCACAAAATGAACGTCCCTAAATGCACTAATCTTTAATGTAGACTATATTCTTTTTTATTTTCTTTCTTAATAAGTACAAAGATATTATCCCTTTTAGAATTGATGATATTGTCATCGAAAACCAAATTCCCATCACTCCCATAAAAGGAATAAAAGCAAATGATAAAGGAATTCTAATCGCATTTAATACTACCGAAATAAAAGCCGGTGTCCTCGTATCTGAAAGTCCTTGAAATATTCCCGTAGAACCAATCTCTAAAGCTTGCATAAATTGACTTGCTGAAAGTATAGCCAAGTATTGAGCTCCAAGAGCTATAGTATCCATATCATCTGGTATAAATATCTTAAATAAGTAGTTTCTAAATATAAATAAAATCAAAGTCGCAATAAATCCTATTATTCCAACAAGTCTAAGACCTTCCTTAACAGACTTTTTTACCCTCTTTATAAGTCTTGCCCCGTAGTTTTGAGCTATAAGAGACTGTATGACTACCTGACATCCCTCAGTTGTTTTCCAAGATATTGATTCAAGCTGACTTCCTATAGAATATACAGCCACTGGCTTTGGACCAAAGTTTGCCATCAATTTATTAAGTACAATTGTTATAAGTGCATGGATTCCACTAATCAGAGCAACTGGAAGACCTAAGATAAATATTCTTTTTTGCCATATTCTAGAAAAAGTGAAATTTTTTAGGCTATCAGCTACTATCCCTTCTTTTTTTATCATAACAAATATAAATGTAATAAATACACAAGCTTGTCCAGTAACTGTCGCAAGGGCAGCTCCTTTTATCCCAATAGCAGGTATAGGACCTAGACCAAAGATAAAAATAGGATCCAGTACTATATTTAAGACAAGACCTAATGTATTTATCTTAAAAGGTGTTATTGATTCTCCAATCGAATAAAAAGATTGGGAAAATATAGGATTAAGAAATACAAAGAAATATCCAAGCGATGTAATAGTAAGATAATTATCAGCAAGAGTTGATACCTCACTTCCAAGATTATAAAATCCTATAAATACTCTTTTAAATATAAGTATAAGTATTATATATATTATTGAAATAAAAGCTCCCTGTATATAGGAGTTTTTAAGGATTAAAGATGTAAGTTCTATATCTTTTCTTCCATAAGCTTGAGATGCATAAACTCCTCCTCCTATTTTTGAAATAAGTCCTAAGGCTTCTGCAATCCATGCTAAAAAGTATGAAACTCCAACAGCAGCGACAGCTCCTGATCCAAGTCTTCCAATCCATATCATATCAACTAAGGTATAGGCTATTTGAACAAAGGCCGTAAGGGTTAGGGGGATTGATAATTTTATCAGGGATTTTCTAATATTTTCTTTTGTAAGATCTATATCTCTTCTTTTCTCCATAGCCTATCCTTTCTTTTTATTTAACTTTAGATATTTTATCAAAATATCATACTTTTTCCAAGCTTTTTAAAGAATTTCATCAAAAACAGACTAATTTTTACTTGAATTTAACAATATTGTTATTATGCAATTTAAAAGACCCTTATTAAGGACCAAAAATCCTCCCTCCTATGAATGTTGTTAGTGGAAAAGCCAAAATTTGTACTATATTTAAAAGCAAAAATACTAAGTCCTTTCTTTTTATAGAAAATATAGAACCTATTATTCCAAGTAAAGGATTTCCATATATAGTTAGAAAACCCACAGCTCTAAGAGGACCTAATATAAATTCGAAATTATCATAAGGAATTAAAATAGCTATAGTTAAGAATATAAACCCTAAGAAGAAACATATTTTTGAGCATTTCTTCTCATCATACCCCTTATTTATATATAAGTTTGTAATCCGTTAGATATTAATCCCCTTTCTTATCAAACATCAATCTTTTTATTTAAATAATGATTCAAAATTTGCTATTACTATAATTATAAAAGCTATAAGTAAAATCCAAGCAAATATTTTACTTAGATTAGATTCAAAGTCTTTTTCTATAAATATTTTATCAATTATCCCAAATATAAGCATAGTAGAAAACATTATAGTTATACCACTTGTGTTAAAATCCTTAAAAAATGAAATAAGCATCAAGAATGTGTAGGAAAGACTTACTCCTATATTTTGAAATCCTAATTGTCTAACTTTTGTATCTTTCATATTACTTCCTTATATATTAATAAACAAGCTATTTAATCATATTTTTCTCAGGTAAATACTTCCAATATTTCTTTGGCATATTAGAAATCATAAGCTTTTTATTTACTCTTTCTTTAATAGCTATTGTATCATAAAAGCCAATCCATAAGGATTTGAAAAACTTCTCCCTATCACTTTCTTCAATATCTAAATCTAGAATATCAACAACTTCTACGTTACCATATATGGATATAAAGGCCCTTCTCCTATTCTTATCATATATTATAAACTTTTCTTTTGGCATTCTTTTTAAAAAATGCCTTGATAAATCTTCCAAAACATTATTATGAGATTCATATTCCGCAAAAAGATATTCTTCTTGAATCTCCCTAAATCTTAAAAGTCCTTTCAAATCATGGGTCTCAGATTCATAATTTTTAAGCATCTTGTTAAAAGCTATTCCATATTTGTTGCTAGAATTTATAATCATAAGACCTTTTATATATGCAAGTTTAATAAGTCTTGCAATAATAGTATCTTTATTTTTATAATCCGTTTTAAATGCTATTTTTATCTTAAAGAAAAACTCATTTGAAAGATTCTTCTTTATAGAATCTTCGACTTTCTTAGATTTTTCAACCTTGGTCTCAACTTTTTTTATTTTAAGAAAGGAAATCTGCTTACATTCGATTTCTATCTTTATTTTAAATAAGTCACTATAATAATCAAAAATAACCGTCAGATATCCATCAAAAGAACCATCATATACAATAATATCCATAAATCACCCAAAAAAAGAAAGCTGTTCAAAGGAGCTAGAATCACTCATCCTATTCTTCAAATCACTTTTATCTTTAAATCTCGCTCCCATATATTTTCCATCTACCATTATAAAATTCCTAGCCCTTTTTACTGAAATATTTAGATCCTTTAGGTTCTCATACTTAAGCTTTCTATACTTTCTTGCATTAATAATTTTTCTTGCAGAAACTCTCCCTATACCTGGAATCTTCATAAGGGTATAGTAACTTGCCTTATTAATCTCAACTGGAAATTTCTCTATATTATTAATAGCCCAACTAGTCTTAGGATCAATTCTTAAATCAAAATTATTATTTTTTTCATTAAGTAAGTCATTTGCCTTAAATCCATAAAATCTCAAAAGCCAATCAGCTTGATAAAGTCTATGTTCTCTTAAAAGAGGAGCTTTTTTGACATCTTTTGTAAACTCACTTTTAACAACAGGGACAAAGGCTGAATAAAACACTCTCTTAAGCTCATAGTCCTTGTATAAATTTTCTGACCTTTTCATAATATCAAAATCACTTTCCTTAGCTGCCCCTATAATCATCTGAGTAGTTTGGCCTGCTGGAAGAAAATTGGGAGTGTGCCTATATAATTGTATTTCATTTTTTCTTTGGACTATTTTCTCCTTGGCAAAGCCCATAGATGACTCAATAGCCTTTATGGACTTTTGAGGAGCTAGGATTTTTAAAGATTCTTCTGTGGGAAGTTCTACATTTATACTCATCCTATCGACTAAAAGTCCCATTTTTTTAACTAAATCAGGACTTGAGCCAGGGATTGCTTTCATGTGGATATAGCCGTTGTAGAAATATTTATTTCTTAGAATATCTGCAACTTCAATTAGCATCTCCATGGTATAGTCTGGGTTTTTGACAATTCCAGATGATAAAAATAAACCCTCTATATAATTTCTCCTATAAAAGTTTATAGTTAAGTCAGCCACCTCTCTTGGAGTAAATTCTACCCTTTTTATGTCATTAGATGACCTATTTATACAATACTCGCAGTTATAGATACACTTATTTGTATATAAGATTTTAAGAAGAGAAATACACCTTCCATCTTCACTCCAAGAGTGACAAATACCAGATACATGCCCATTACCAAGACCTTTGGATGTATTTTTCCTATTTGAACCAGACGATGAACAAGAAACATCATACTTGGCTGCATCAGTTAATATTTTAAGTTTTTCTAAAGTATCCATAGCCCCTCCCTCTACAAGACTCTTACTGTCTTATAATTATATAAGAAAGGAGGATTTTTGCAAGTAATTTCTAATATAACTTCTATATATTTCAAATTATTATTTTAGTTATCTCTTTACTTTAAGAGAATCTTACTTTTCAAATTTCTTTTTATTTATTGGAAAAATAATAATCTATTTGTACTATCAAATTTTTTCAATATGAAAGTTAAATAAGATTAATATATCTATATAATTTCCTTACAATATAAAGAATAATCTATACTAGTGTAAGGATTATTTTTTTGATATGTCAAACTTATTTGACATCTATAAGATTTTCTTGTATTATAACAGTGTAAAAGATGTTTGACATAAAGGAGGTTATTATGTTATTTACTGTATTTTTATTTATATTATTTTTATCGGTAGTTTTAGTTTCTATAAGCCTATTTACTATCTATAAGCTAGGCGATGAAAGAGATGATAAAATAAAGGATAAGGCTTCTAGATATACTCTTACTATTTTTATGGCATATCTTGTAATAAATATAGTTTCAAATTGGATAAGTATAAAAATCGGAAATGAAATAGGTAAATCTAATCATTTTATTGATCTTGTAATACTTTCAGTTTTATTTTTAGTTAATGTTGTGAAATTCAGGAGAAAATATTCTTAATGAAAAATAATATAAAGGAATTAAGAACGAAATTAAAACTATCTCAAAAAGACCTTGCCAATATGTGTAAGGTCTCAAGACAAACTATAAACGCCATTGAAAATGATAAGTATTCACCGTCATTAGAGCTTGCCTTTGACCTTGCCAAAGTTTTAAATACTAGCGTAGATGAACTTTTTATTCCTTAAAAATAAGCACAAAAAAATCGACCTTAGTTTTTTTACACTTACAAGGTCGATTTATTTTCTCCTACCAGCACAGAGTTCTGATTTTGGTTCTATCACTCTTTTGTCCTTTCTGTAAACTTGCGTTTACTCTATTTTTTATTTTTCTTTTCATATATTTACATATCTATATGTCTATATACACTCATATTTTTTTATCTTTAATTTATCTAATACCTATGTGAACTAACCACTCCTTTACCATATATTTTATTTTTTTCTTTTACCTATATAGTTAAAACTTGCTAGCTTCTTATTTCAAATCTTAGAAAAATGTCAGATGGCCTTACCTTTACATTATCTTCCACCACTTTTTCTATTCACTTATTTGAAATCCTCCCTTAGCCAAGTTTTGTAACCAGTATTTTTTAAATACTGTGCCGGTAGGATAGAGATTTTATTTTCTCTTATTTATAATATACCCCTTGAAAACGATATTAAACATTTTTTTAAAAATTTTTTTAATTTTTTTATTTTTTATACTTGACTAATTTAGTCTGGATTGTATAATCACTCTTGTAATATAAATGACGTAAAAAAGAAGAGAACATAAGAGAGTTTTATTACAGAGAAGTCTTTTAAGCTGAGATAGACTATAAAATATTTATGTTTATGCATCTTTGAGTCTTACTGACGAAAGTAAGTAGTCGGTAACAGGTGCGCCTGTTATAGCGCTAGAGGTTAATTGACCTCGATGAGGTTTTTTATTTTTTATGCTTAACTTATATTAGTTAAGAAAAACAAAGTAAAAAGCGAATAAAGGTGGAAACACGGTAACTCGTCCTTTTGTGGGGCGGGATTTTTTTTTACTCATTTTTATTATCTTATAAGTGAAAGAAAATAAAATAATTCTTAGTAAGTAAAAACTTTAAACTTGGTAGAAATAAGAAAAAGCAAGTGAATATTTTTCTTTTAGAAAATTTATAAAAATTACTTATCAAAATTTTCCAACAAGTGGTGTGAGCATAGAAACTTATTAATAAAATAATTAAAATATAGGCCATAATATTATAATATCCAGACCATAATTTATTCCTACCATTTCATAATAGTAAAATTAAGCTAAGATTAGATAATATAGGAAAGAATAACTTAACTTTAATACAATTATGTTAATTAGCTTAGCCATACTTTTGGAAAATTTTCTAAAAATAATAGGATAATTTAGGCAGAAATCATGTTTTTATATTATTTTATATCTAAGTTAGTCATTCATTGATATAGGATATTTCAAAGCCTTCAATTTATTTCTTATTTAAAATAATTAACCTACCAAGATAAGATTAAAACTTCTACCTATCAAATTTTGTAAAAGGTGGAATAGATAGTGTAGTTTTTGATTTATTAAAATATTCTAGCTATGCTACCAACTTTTATTTGCCATTTAATTACTTTTAATACTTTCACTTTTAAACTAAAAAATAAAGGAGTTTATATGAAATTTTTAGTACTTTTTATAGGCTTTATACTTTTTTATGGCCTAAGCTTTATGAAAAAAAAGGGGATTTCCTTTGGAATTAGAGTGATTTCTGGAGCAATTTTAGGTATTATTCTTGGATTTTTATTTAAGGATAGTACAGAATATATAGGAGTTTTTGGTAGGATTTATGCAAATTTATTATTTGCCCTAGTAATACCAATTCTTCTAGCATCAGTAATTAAAATAGTAATTTCAACAGAAAACCTGGCAAATCTAAGGTCTATGGGACTTAAAACTATTGGTGTGTTAAGTCTTCACAATGTTCTAGGCTCCCTTATAGGTGTAGTTTTAGCAGTATTATTTAAGATAGGAAAAAATGCAAATATTCCAATAGAAACTTCAAACGAAGTTAAGGAAGTACCAGGCTTTGCTGATGCTTTCGTAAACTTTTTTCCAAAAAATATAGTAGCTGATGCTTCAAAAGGATCAGTTATTCCAATAATAGTATTTGCAGTTCTTATAGGTCTAAGTGTTCTTCAACTTATAGAAAGAGGAAAAGATAAAGAAGTTAAGCCGTTTGTAGACTTTATAGAGTCATTTTCTGAAATAATCTTTAGGCTTATTGGATTTGTAACAGATTTTACACCATATGCTGTTTTATCACTTCTTGCAAGCTCTATAGGAAGAATTGACTATAGTGCAGTAAAACCACTATTATTTATCCTAATTTTAACCTATATAGCCTCCGTATTTCATTCTTATATAACAACAGGAGCTATGATTGGAATTATTGGAAAACTTAACCCATTTAAGTTTTTTAAGAAAAATTGGCCAGTCCAAGCAATTGGATTTACAACTCAATCATCAGTAGGATCAATTGGGGCAAATATTGAAAATCTAACTAAAAATATGGGAGTAAGTGAAAAGGTTGCATCCTTTGTAGCTCCTATGGGAGCCACCATGGGTATGCCTGGATGTGCTGGATTTTGGCCTGTAATGAGTGCACTATTAACTGTAAATGTTCTAGGAATAAACTATTCTATATCAGATTATATTATGCTAGTTTTTGTAGCCTTATTAGTGTCATTGGGAACTGTAGGTGTTCCTGGAACTGCAACAATTACAACAACAGCAGTATTTGCAGCTATGGGACTTCCTATAGAAATGGTTGTTATCCTTTCGCCTATATCATCCTTAGCAGATATGGGAAGAACTGCAACAAATGTTACAGCAGCAGCCTCATCTGCCCTTATAGTTGCATCAAGTGAAAATGAGATAGATAGATCTATATATAATAATTAGACCACTAAAAAAGTGATGTAGAGAATGAATTTATCATTCCTATCATCACTTTTTTAAAATTAAAAATATAATTCAATGACTAACTTATATCCATATTTAAAAATTTAAGATTTGCTTTTTACACTTTAAGCTATCCTATTATATAACTACTATGATATAATCAAACAATATAATTGAAAATATCAATAAGTTTTTCTAATCGATTTTTAATAATTCCAAGAAAAATCTTTACTTCTTTTAAATACTATTTTAAATAATAAATATCCTAAAACAAATAATATTGAAGATAATACAAATAATACTATTAAATTTACATATATCTTTTCCCCTTTAATTATTTTAGGTATAATTATAAAACAATAACTTATAGGATTAGTATAAAGTATAAACTCAGGTAATTTTATAATACTACCTGATAAAAATAATATAATATATGATATTATAACTTCAAAAGATGCTATTTTAGTATATATTAAAGTAAGAGCAGACATTACAAATGATAGTCCAAAAATACCTATACTTTCCAATAGCAAAGTATATATTATTGATAAGTTTAAAATCAAATCATTAAAAATAAAAAGCTTAAGTATAATAGACATAAGTATAATTTTTACAAGATTTATTAAATACCATATAAAAACTTTAGCAAGTGCAATTTGAAATATATTATATGGTTTAATCATTAAATTTTGTAATGTTCCTAATTGTTTTTCTGTAGATATACACATCACAGATTCAGATATTATTCCACTTACTAATACCCATGATATATATAAGAGAAATAAGATATATTTAGATCATTTCCTACTTTAAGAATTATAAATAATATTAACAATTCGACTATAATACCTACTATATAATCTGGATAATAAAATTTTATTTCTTCTTTTATCTTGTTAAATTCAGACTTAAGTAATTTCATTTAATTTCTCCATTACAATATCTTCTAATTGAATCTCTTTCCTATTCCTATTAATTTCAATTAAATTTTCTAATTTTATCTTTTTTATAATTGGTATTATATCTCCAGTAACTTCTTTAGTTGCAATTTTTGAATTTTCTCTATATTTTATAATAAATTTGTTATGATAATTACCTATATTAAATTTTTCAATTTTTACTGACTTTAATAAAATAACTCTTCCATTATTTATTTTTATGGTAAAGATAGACTAAAACTAGATTTATATAAATATCCTATCTATTACTCTAATACTAGTGTTTCTATTTATTTTACTTTTTATTTTACTTTTAAAAACAAAAAAAGACCAGCCTTAGCTGATCTAATTGTTTGGCAACTTCCTAATCTCCCGGGAGGTCTCCCTCCGAGTACCATCGGCGTTAGAAGGCTTAACTTCTGTGTTCGGTATGGATACAGGTGTATCCCTTCTGCTTTTGTCACCATATTTTCTTTAC